>NZ_JBDPMI010000029.1:0-109377 GCF_039871555.1 Streptomyces sp. B5E4 | reverse complement strand
GGGGGGGGCGGGGGGGGGGCGGGGGGGGGCGGGGGGGGGCGGTCTGCGGGGCTGTGCGGTGTCAGGTTGCCGGCGCGGAGGGGGCGCAGGCGTCGGCGATGGCCCGGGTGTCCCAGTAGAACGGACGGACTTCGGTGATCCGCCCGGCCTTGACCGTGACCGTTTGCAGAATGGGGAAGGCGAGTTCACGGCCGGTCGCACGAGCGCGCGCACGGATCTGCGTCAGCACGACCGCGGTCTCTCCGGTGGCAAGGAACTCCTGCTCCACCATGTCGAACGTCTCCCAGACCCGGCCCATCGCGAGAAAGAAGCGCGTCATGCCGTCGTGCCCGCGCCAGGTGCCTCCGTACGGCAGGGCGTCCGCTTGATGCAGCACGACGTCCGGCGCGAAGAAGGGGGCGAGGATGTCGAACGAAGCCCCGCCGGGACCGCCGGCGGCGAGGTACTCCGCCTCGGCGGCGTACATGCCGGTGAGGACGGTCACGGAGGCTGTGGCGGATGAAGTCGTCATGCCGCCAGCATGATCGGCGCGCGGGCGGATGGCCGGCGGGAATCCGACATCACGTTCGGCCCGCCCCGGTCCGCGGCGGGGATAGCCTCTGGCCATGCCGAGCTTCGAGATCACACCGATTGGTACGGTCCGGAACGACCGGACGGACATCCAGAACACGGACAACTGGGGTGCCGTCCGCAGCACGATCACCGTGGACGAGCGCTTCGGCGAGGCATGTCTCCAGGGCCTGGAGGGCTTCTCGCACGTGGAGGTCCTGTTCGTCTTCGACCGCTTCCCGGAACCCGAGGCCGGCGCGGTCAGCGAACCCCGCCCGTACCGGGGCCGGGCCGACCTCCCGCCCATGGGCATCTTCGCGGGCAGGGGCCCGCGGAGACCGAACCGGCTGGGCGTGACGACGTGCGCGATCGAGTCGGTGGAGGGGCGGGAGTTGACGGTGGTGGGGCTTGATGCGGTGTCGGGGACACCGGTGGTGGACCTGAAGCCGATGATGGAGGAGTTCCGGGCGGTGGGGGTGAGGCAGCCGGAGTGGGTGAGCGGGATGATGGCGGAGTACTTCAAGCCGTAGGGGCGGGGGCGCGGGGGGCGTACCACCGGAGGCGGGGCTGGCCCGCTGGCCGATATTCCCGGGCCGGGGGTGCCGAGTCGGGGTGGGCGGTCTCGTAGGGAGCTGCCCCGACGTGGGGTTTGGAGCATCGGTCCCCCCTCGAAAGCCAGCCCGCTGTGCGGAACAACCGCCGTCCGGCCGGCACCGGCGATCTCCGGGACCAGCCGGCGAGAGGCCCTCGCCCCTCACCCGAACCGACCCGGCCGCACAGCGCCCGGGGCGGACGAATCTTGCCGTAACTCGCGGTAAGCGCCCGCCGAACTAGGCCAAATCACCCATGCGGGCCGACTTTCGCCCCACGGCGAGCATCGACCCACTCCGGGGCCGGGATCCACAACCCGAACGCCCCCGAGTGAACACAACCAGCACGAACTCGCGGCAATCCTCCGTCAAAACCGCCCCACATCACCCATGCGGGCCGACTTTCGCCTGATCGTTTCAGAATGAGTCGAACTCCGGACCTCGCGCTCGGCGACCTTGGTCGGCGGAGCGGAGTGGCTCTCCCGTCACGTGAGAACCAACCTCTGTCTGCCGTCGAGGAGTTCGCGCACGACGTCGAGGTGGCCGGCGTGGGTGGCGGTCTCGGTGATCACGTGCAGGACGACTTCGCGCAGAGTGTCGAGGTGCCAGTCGCCGAAGAAGTCCGGCCACCAGCTCGGGGCCGCCTCCAGGTCGGCGTCGGCCAGGAAGGCGTCGGCGAGCTCCCCTTCCTTCCGGTAGAGAGTGAAGACCTCCTCGGCCGTCTTCTCCGGGGCGGGCTGCCACGCGTTCTCCCCGGCCCCGAGGATCTCTTCGATCGCCGCTTGCTCCCCCGCAGCAACCGCGCGGAACCAGAACTTCTCGTCGTCCAGAGCGAGATGGTGCACCAGCCCGAGGCATGTCCATCCGGACGGGAGAACCGGGCGCCGCAGCGCCTCCTCGTCCAAGCCTTCCAGGATGTCCAGGACGTGCCTGCGCTTGCTGTTCAGGGCGCTGAGCAGCGCCGGCAGTTCGGTGTCACCCATGGGCCGGATCCTATGCGGCCCCACTGGCATCCGGCTCACCGAGCGTTTCAGGAGGCCGTTCCGAGCCGCCGGTGGCAGATGACGCCACAGGCGGGTTCAAGGAGGCCCTGGCGGAGGTCGGCGCGCCGCTCGTAGCGGGTACGGAGTCGCTTGAACCGGTGCGGTCAGGCGAAGCGCGCTCAACGACCCAGCCCACCTTGCCCAGTCCGGAACCGTGTGCGACGCCGGTAGAGGCAGCAACTGGGTGACGTCGCGGCGGCTCCCACCGGTGAGCGTCACGGCGAGGGGAGTTCCGAGGCGAGCCAGGGCGGCCGCGGTCGACGGGTGAAGGGCCGCCGTGATCCCCCCACGAACGCCGCCGATAGAAACTCCCGGTAACACCGCCCGCGAACTGGGGCAAACCACCCACCCGGGGCGACTTTCGCTCACCGACACGCACCCCGCCCCAGGGCGAAGGGCCTGTCTTACCTCCGGGGTAATCGCGTCGGGCGTCCTCGACGGGGATGCTTGCTGATCTCGCCGCGTTGCCCGGACGCGGACCAAGACGTAGGGGGCAGTCGTGTCAGAAGCCGCGTCCGCGAGCACCCGCACGGTGGTTGAGGAATTGCTGCGTCGGATCGGCGAGGGCGATCCCGACCACATCGCCGAGTTGTACGCCGAGCAGGGCGACTGGAAGCTGGACTGGCCGGAAGCCGAGCACGGTCGCTCCGCCACGCCTTGGATCCGGCACCGGTCCACCCGGGCCGACGCGGCGGCCCACTACCGCGAGATTGCCGAGCACCACGTACCCGAAGCCGTGGCGACCCAGGTCGAGCGCATCCTCGTCGACGGAAAGGACGCGGTCGTGCTCGGGGAGATCCGCCAGACCGCCCGGTCCACCGGACGTGCGTACCGCGCCCGGTTCGCGCTGCACCTCACCGTCGAGGACGGGCTTGTCACCCGGCACCACGTCTACGAGGACAGTCTTGCCGTCGCCCAGGCCTTCGACGCGGAGCGTCGCTAAAGACGACCACCGGGCTGCCATCACCACCCGCCGGGGGCCCGTGCACGATCGGCGGGCCCCGACGCCCCAACAGGCCGGGCGGGCCCCAGCCGTCAGCCCAGGACGGGGAGAGCCCCCGGCTTCCCCCCGTCCCGGCGCCCGGCCGCGACCAGGGTGGCCCGCCTACGGTCCGGCCCCACGCCCACCGCGGCGTCGCCGACTGACACGCCCCCGACCCTCCCCGCATGGTGCCCGCCCGCGAACGGGCGGGCCCGACCCCCGAGAGGAGCCGCGTATGCGAGCGGACGAGGTCGTGCCCCTGGGGCGTACCGGCGTGTCCGTCACCCGCCTCGGGCTGGGACTCGCCTCGATCGGCGGCCTGTTCTCGCCCGTGTCCGACGAGGTCGCCGCCCGCACCGTCGACCGCGCCTGGGACGCCGGCGTCCGGCTCTTCGACACCGCGCCCGTCTACGGGTACGGGCTCTCCGAGCGCCGTGCCGGCGCCGCGCTCGCGGCCCGCCCGCGCGGGGCGTACGCGCTGTGCACGAAGGTCGGCCGGCTCATCGTGCCCGGCGGCACCGACACGCAGCCGATCTGGGCGGACCCGCCGCCGGGGGTCGGGCCGCGGCGGGACTACTCGTACGCCGGTGTCATGCGCTCGGTCGAGGACAGCCTGGAGCGGCTGGGGCTGGACCGGATCGACGTGCTGCACGTCCACGACCCGGACGAGGACTTCCCCGTCGCCGTCACGGACGCCTACCGGGCGCTGGCCGAACTCCGCGCCCGCGGCACGGTCGGCGCGGTGTCGATCGGCGTCAACCACGCGCCGGTGGCGGCCCGTTACCTCCGCGAGGCGGCGGCGCCGGGGCCGGACTGCGTGATGCTCGCGGGCCGGTACAACCTGCTGGACCACACCGGCCTCGACGAGCTGCTGCCTCTGTGCACGGCACGCGGCGTCGCCGTGCTGGCGGCGGGCGTCTACCAGTCCGGCCTCCTCACCGACCCCCGCCCCGACGCCCCCCACGGCTACGCGACGATCCCCCCGGACCTCGCCCGCCGCGTCACCGCCTGGCACACCCTGTGCCGCTGCCACGCCGTCCCCCCGACCGCGGCGGCGATCGCCTTCCCCTTCGGCCATCCGGCGGTGACGAGCGTGGTGATCGGCGCCCGCACCCCGGCGGAAGTGGCCGACACGGCCGGCGCGTTCACCCACCCGATTCCGGAGGATTTCTGGACGGAGGCCAAGTCCACGGGCCTGCTCCCCCCGAACGTCCCGACGCCGAAGGGCTGAACGCCCGGTCAGGTGTCGTCGTGGAGGTTGATGATGCGGCAGCGGGGGCCTGGAGCGTGGGCGAGTTTCGCGTCGGAGGTCAGCAGGGGGGCGTCGAGGCCTTCGGCGAGGGCGACGTAGAAGGCGTCGTAGGAGCGCACGCTTCCGAGTTGGCGCACGCGTTCCAGCAGCGGCAGGTGCTCGTGCCTGCGGATGGGCAGGCTGCGGTAGTCGGCCACGGCCCGCGTGGTCTTCTCCCCGGTGAGCATCCCGGCGCGCTCCAGTCGCAGCAGCACGGAGGCGACCTCGGTGTCGATCAGGTACGGGGCCGAGAGCAGGTTTTCGCCGGCCAGGTGGCGGGCGGCGGCCTTGCCCCTGGTGCCGGTGTCGACCAGCAGGTCGACGACGGCGGAGGAGTCGACGACGATCAACGGTGCTCCTCGTCCGCGAGTGCGGCGGTGTCCACCTCGGTCAGGTCGACGGAGGCGTGCTCGCGGATGCGCGTGACGATCTCGTTCATCGTGGGGATCGTCGCTTCACGTTCGATCAGTTCGTGCAGGAAGCCCTGCAAGGACTTACCTTCCTGGGCGGCACGCACCTTGATCGCTCTCAACGTGTCCTCGGAAACGTCACGAATCGTCACAGCAGTCATGCATGCATAATACCTGCATTCACAGCAGAATGCCTGCAAAGGGATTCCGCCTCCCGCCCTCAGCCCACTCCCTGTTCCGTCGCCGCCTCCCCCCGTCGCTCCCGGACAGGGGCTCCCACCGCCGAGGGCCGCAGGCGGTGGGCCACCGCGACCAACGCCAGTGTCAGCACCAGCAGCCCCGCCCAGATCACCCACTGCTCCGGCCACAGCCCCGGCGACGCACCGTCCGGGGTGCGGCCGCCGTCCACGCCCGTGGCCACCACCGCCGCCAGGCCCACCACCGTCGCGACGACCGCCAGGCGGCCCGCGGCGCGGGCGGTCAGCGGCAGGGGGCGGGAGCGGCGGGGGCCGCGGAGGTGGAGGCGTTCGCTGGGGCGGGCGGGGGAGAGGAGGCGGAGGAGGAGCATGGCGGCTATGGGCATCTGAAGGGCCCAGACCAGGGTGCGGAAGGCGCCGTCGTACCAGACGTTCGTGCCGTACAGCAGCGTGTGCCAGACGCTGAGGACGTAGACGACGATGATGAAGCGGTGCAGCGCCCGCCACATGCGCGAACCGGTCCGCTGGCGCAGGTAGTACGCCAGGCCCAGCGGGATCGCGAGGTAGAAGGCGAGCAGGCCGACGAGGATGGCGATGCGGCCGGTGCCCGTGGCGTAGCCGCCGGGAACGAAGACCTTGACGAAGGCGTCCCACAGCCGGCCGGGCCAGGTCGCTCCGCCCTCGTTGCCGCGGACTTCCTCCAGGAAGAACATCACCGCGTGCAGGAACATCAGCGCGATCGTCGTCAGGCTCGTCGTGCGGTGCAGCTTCTCCAGCCCGGCGGGCGGCAGCCAGCGGACCCGCGGGCGCGGCCCCGTGCGCAGCAGGCTGAAGACGATGGTGATCCACGCCCACAGCAGGCCGGACCAGCCGAACGCCTGGCAGAGCCAGTACATCCAGTAGCGGTCGGCGTCGGCGAGCATCGGCATGACCTGGACGGTCGCCGACGAGCCGTTGCCGGCGCGGACGTAGAGCCAGACGGATATCGCCCCGGTGACGATGAGCGCGATGCCCGCGTCGGGCCCCGCCGCCCGGATGTCGGCCTTCAGCCCCGGCCAGTCGACCCATCCGGCGGCGCGGCCGCCGGCCTGCCCGCCCCGCCCTCCGCCGCCCCGTCCGCCGTTTTCGGGCAGCCCCGATCGACGTTGCACAGCCCTCACGTCCGCCTCCTGGGTCCCGCCGACCCCACGTGATGTGTACCCATCACGATCGGGATCAACGCGTCTCCAGCGGCTCCAGCCGCGTCCACCCCGTCCAACCCCGCTGCCGCAGCAGCTCGATGAGCCGCCGCGCCGGCGGCGCGGCCTCGTACGCCAGCTTGTCCATCAGCTCCGCGAGCGGCGGCGCGAGGTCGACGTCGTCGACGTAGTCCTGTCCCCGTTCGGCCGTGAGGCGGGCGAGGTATGCGGCGAGGTCGTCGGCCAGGGCGGTCAGTCGGGGGTCGTCGGGCGCCCAGTCGAGGGCGCGGCCGAGGGTGCGGTAGAAGTCGAGGAGGTGGGAGTCGGCGAGCTGGGATCTCTTACGGGCCAGCCACTCCGGTACGCGGTCGGGGGCGTGCGCGGCGAGGGGGATCCAGCCCTCGCGCTCGACCGCCACGATCCGCTCGTCCACGCCCAGTTCCCGCAGCCGGTCCAGGTACGCCACGACCTCCGCCGGCAGCGCCAGGCTGTCGCCCGCCGTGAGCCGGGCGATGCGGCGGCGGGTCTCCTGGCGGGCCCGGATCTCGGCCCGCAGCCGCCGGTCGATGTCCGCGACCGCGGCCGCGAACTCCGCCTCGTCGGCCCGCAGCAGCTCCCGGACCCGGGCCAGCGGGACGCCGGCCTCGGCGAGGGTGCGGATGCGGATCAGCTCGACCACGGCGGCGGCGTCGTAGCGGCGGTAGCCGGAGTGGTCCCGGTCCGGCTCGGGGAGCAGGCCCTTGGCGTGGTAGTGCCGGACCGCGCGGACCGTCACGCCCGCGTACGACGCCAGTTCGCCGATGGTCAGCATCGGGGCATCCTAGGTCGCCGCGCGGGTCCGGTAGAGGCGGCGCGACCAGAGGTAGCCGGCCGTGCCGATCGCCGCGCACCAGCCGACCGCCCAGGCCGCGTCCGCGCCGGCCGGCGTGCCGCCGAGCAGCCCCCGGACCAGGTCCATGACCGGCGTGAACGGCTGGTGCGCCGCGAACCACCGCAGCCCCGCCGGCATCGAGTCGACCGGCACGAACCCGCTGCCCACGAACGGCAGCAGCACGAAGACCATCGGCAGGTTGCTCGCCGTCTCCGGGTCCGGGCTCGCCAGGCCCAGCGCCACCGTGAACCACGTCAGCGCGTACGACAGCAGCGCCAGCAGCCCGAGCAGCGCGGCCCAGTGGGCCGCCGACGCGCCCGTCCGCAGCCCGAGCGCGAACGCCACCGCGCCGACCGCCGCGAGGGCCAGCGCGGTCTGGATCATCGCGGCGAGCACGTGTCCCGTGAGGACGGAGGACTTCGCGATGGGCAGGGTGCGGAACCGGTCGATGATGCCGTCGGTCATGTCGTTGGCGACGAGCACGGCGGTGCCGATGGACACGCTCGCGACCGTCATCGTGAGGATCCCCGGGGCGATGTACGTGAGGTAGCCACCGCGGTCGCCGCCGGGGAGTCCCGCGCCCATCGTGCCGCCGAAGACGTACGTGAACAGCAGGAGGAACAGCAGCGGCTGGCCGACGAGCATGATCGTCATGGAGGGGTAGCGGGCCATGTGCCTCAGGTTGCGGCGCAGCATGGTCGCGGAGTCGCGCAGGACGTACGTGCCGGGGGCGCTCATGCCCCTGCCTTCCCGGCGGCGGCGGATGCGGCAGCGGGGGCCGGAGTCGCGGCGGCGTGGCCGGTCAGGGCCAGGAACACGTCGTCCAGGTCCGGGGTGTGCACCGCGAGCCCGGTGACCGATCCGTCGTCGTCGAGCCCGGCCAGCAGCCGGCGCAGCGCGCCGAGGCTGCCGTCGTACGGCACGGTGACGGCCGGCGCCGCGGGGTCGGCCACCGCGCCGGGCAGCCGGCGCGCCAGCTCCGCCGCCCGCGCCGGGTCGGCGGCGTGCAGCTCGACGTGGCCGCCGGTGACGCGGCGCTTCAGCTCGGCCGCGGTGCCCTCGGCGACGAGCCGGCCGCCGTCGAGCACCCCGATGCGGTCGGCGAGCCGGTCGGCCTCCTCCAGGTACTGGGTGGTGAGGAAGACGGTGGTGCCGTCGGCGACGAGTTCGCGGACGACGTCCCACAACGCGCGGCGGCTGCGCGGGTCGAGTCCGGTGGTCGGCTCGTCGAGGAAGATCAGCCGCGGCCCGGACACCAGCGTCATCGCCAGGTCCAGCCGCCGCTTCATGCCGCCGGAGTACGTCGCGGCCCGCCGGTCGGCGGCGTCTTCGAGGCCGAAGCGGGCGAGCAGCCGCGCGGTGACGGCGGTGGCGCGGGGGCCTTCGAGGTGGCCGAGGTCGGCCATGAGGCGCAGGTTCTCGCGGCCGGTGAGGAGCCCGTCCACGGCGGAGAACTGGCCGGTGACGCCGATCGCCGCACGTACCCGGGCGGGCGCGCGGCGGATGTCGTGGCCGGCGACCCGCGCGGTGCCGGCGTCGGCGGCGAGGAGGGTGGTGAGGATGCGGACGGTGGTGGTCTTGCCGGCGCCGTTGGGGCCGAGCAGGGCGTAGACGGTGCCGGCGGGCACGGTGAGGTCGACGCCGGCGACGACCTCGCGGTCGCCGTACGCCTTGCGCAGTCCCGCGGCCTCGACGGCGGGTGTTCTCGTGGTCATGGCGCCATGCTCGAAGGTTGACCCTGCGTCGGGGTCAAGGCCGGCGCCCGGCGTGTACGACATCCACTCGCCGCGGGTGCCGGGCACGGCGGAGACCGTGGCGCTGCTGCGCACCGGGCTGCGGGCGATCCCGGCGGATCTGCCTCGTCCGCCGGCGGGACCCGGGGCTCCCGGGCCAGTAAGCGGGCGAGGGGGTGGGCGCCCGGGAGCGGGCTGTCGTCCTGCAGGGGGAGCAGGACCGGGTGTGTTGGTCATCGATGATGCAGCGGGCTGCCGATAGCGTCTTGGGGCGGCATTTGTGTGGATACGAAGGTGTCGGCGGCCGTGCTTCGGCACTGGACACACCTGGGTGCGTGGCGAGGCGTGACATGGGGTTGTGGAGGCAGCCGTGGCGGAGTCACGAGACGACGAGCGGCTGGGCGGGCGTCTGGCGGCCGTGGGGGCGTTGGGGTTCGTGCTGGTCGTTCCACCGCTGCTGGCGCAGTTCGACCGCATGGACCGGGTCTTCGGTGTCCCGGTTCTCTGGGCGTACCTGTACCTCGTCTGGGCGATCGTGATCGGCCTGGTCGCCGTCATCGGCGCCAGATCACGGTAGTGCTGTGCTCCGGACCGGGGTCATCGTCGCTGTTTCGGTGGTGTACCTCGGTCTGCTCTTCGGTGTGGCCTTCTACGCCGACCGGAGGGCAGACACCGGCCGGAGCCTGATCAACAACGGCACGGTCTACGCCCTGTCCCTCGCGGTGTACGAAACCGCATGGGCGGTCTACGGCAACGTGGGCGGGGCCGCCACGACCGGTATCGGCTTCCTGGTCCTCTATCTGGGGCCAGTGATCATGCTCGCGCTCGGCTGGCCGGTGTTGCGCAGGATCATCCGGATCAGCCGTCGGCATCGGGTCACGTCCCTGGCCGACTTCGTCTCCGCCCGCTACGGCAAGAGCGCGGTGCTGGGCGGTCTGGTCACGATCATCGCCGTGGTGGGGATCGTTCCCTACATCTCGCTCCAGCTCAAAGCGGTCTCCAACGCCTTTGAGGTCATTCGCCGGTATCCCGAGATCACCGCTCCCTCGGAGCTGGGCCAGGTTCCGCTGCTTCAGGACACCGGGCTGTACGCAGCGCTGCTGCTCGCCGCGTTCACCATCCTCTTCGGCACCCGCCACCTGGACACCGCCGAACGCCACGAGGGTCTGGTCGCCGCCGTCGCGTTCGAGTCCGTGGTCAAGCTCGCGGCGCTCCTCACGGTCGGGATTTTTGTGACCTTCGGGATGTTCCGGGGGTTCGACGACCTCTTCTCCCAGGCAGCGCAGGCCGACCTCACCCAGTTGTTCACCCTGCAAGGGCACACCGACTACGGCACGTGGGTCTGGCTCACGGTGCTGTCCATGCTGTCGATCCTGCTGCTGCCCCGGCAGTGGCAGGTCACCTTCGTCGAGAACGTCGACGAGAAGCACCTCAAACGCGCGATGTGGCTGTTCCCGCTGTACCTGCTCGCGAACACCTTCTTCGTGCTTCCACTCGCGGCCGGTGGCCTTCTGCGGATCGGGAACGCCACCGACGCCGACACCTACGTGCTGGCCCTCCCGATGGCCGCGGGCCAGCAGGCACTCGCGCTGTTCGTCTTCATCGGCGGCCTCAGCGCGGGCGCCGCCATGATCGCCGTCGAGACCATCGCACTCAGCACCATGGTGTCCAACTCACTCGTGATGCCGCTGCTGCTGGGCGGCAGGTCCCAGCTCGCCCGTCGAGACGATCTCACCGGCCTGGTACTGCGCATCCGCCGAACGACCATCGTGCTGATCCTGCTGCTCGGCTACGCCTACTTCCGACTCGCAGGCGAGGGGCGGGCGCTGACGTCGTTCGGACTGGTGTCGTTCGCGGCCGTGGCACAGTTCGCGCCCGCGATCCTCGGCGGCCTGTTCTGGAAGCACGGCACCCGCTGGGGTGTGCTGGTGGGTCTTCTGGCGGGGTTCGTCATGTGGGCGTACACCCTGCTGCTGCCGAGCTTCGCCGAGGCCGGGCTGCTGCCCGCCTCGTTCCTGCGTGAGGGCCCGCTCGGCATCGAGCCGCTCCGGCCGCAGCAGTTGTTCGGCCTGGCGGGAATGGACCCGATCGGCCATGCGATGTTCTGGTGCGCGCTGGTGAACGTCGGCGGGTACGTCGCCGTCTCACTCGCCGGCCGGCCGAACGCCGCCGAGCGGGCGCAGGCGGTGCAGTTCGTCGACATCCTCGCGGAGCCTGCCAGGGAACGGCGCTGGCAGGCCCGTGCCACGGTCGGCGCCCTGCAGACGATGCTGGAGCGCTTCCTCGGGCGGGAGGGCGCCGAGCGGGCGATGCGCGCCTACCCGGGGACGAGGCCCGACTCACCGGAAGCCGTGGCGCCCCCGGAGCTGATCCATCACGCGGAGGCCCAGCTCTCCGGCTCTGTCGGCGCGGCGTCCGCGCGGCTCGCGGTCGACGCGGTGGTCGGACAGGAACCGGTCCGCACCGATGTGGTGATGGAGATGATCGGCGAGGCGTCGCAGAGGGTCGAGCTGGTCCGGCGACGGCTGGAGTTCCTCTACGACGCGACCAGCAGCATCGGAACCACCCTCGATGTGACCCGTACGGCCGAGGAGTTGACCCAGGCCGTGATTCCGGGCTTCGCCGACTATGCCACCGTCGACCTGCCCGAGGCCGTGGTGCGCGGTGACGAACCGGGGATGAACGGCAGCGGCGCCGGCGACATCGGCCCACGGATGGAGCGCACGGCCGTCAGCGGTATCCGTGACGACGCTCCCTTCTTCACGATCGGCGACCTGATCACTTACGCGCCGTCCTCGCCACCCGCCCGCAGTATCGAGACAGGGCAGGCGATCCTGGTGCCCCGGCTGCGTGACTCCCCGGGGTGGCAGGAGGTGGATCGCGCACGGGCCGCACGGATCCTGGACTACGGAGTCCACTCGCTCATCACGGCGCCGCTGCGCGCCCGCGGTGTGCTGCTGGGCGTCGTCAACTTCTGGCGCTCGGAGAAACCCGAGCCCTTCGAGCAGGACGATCTCTCCCTCGCGGCCGAACTGGCCGCCCACGCCGCCGTATCCCTCGACAACGCACGCCGCTACACCCGCGAGCACGGCATGGCCGTGGCCCTTCAGCGCAGCCTGCTGCCCCGCACCCTGCCCGAACAGCACGCCGTCGAAGTCGCCTACCGCTACCTCCCCGCGCAGGAAGGCGTCGGCGGCGACTGGTTCGACGTGATCCCCCTGTCCGGCGCCCGCGTCGCCCTGGTGATGGGCGACGTCGTCGGACACGGACTGCACGCCGCCGCCACCATGGGACGGCTGCGCACCGCCGTACACAGCTTCTCCTCCCTCGATCCACCACCCCACGAACTCCTCGGCCACCTCGACGAACTGGTCACCCGCACCGACCAGGAATCCGTCGCCGCCGGCTTCGAGACCACCATCACCGGCGCCACCTGCCTGTACGCCATCTACGACTCCGTGACCCACCGCTGCGCCATCGCCAGAGCCGGCCACCCGGCACCCGCCCTCGCCCACCCCGACGGCACCGTGGAATTCCTGGACGTACCCTCGGGCCTCCCCCTCGGCATCGGCGGACTGCCCTTCGAATCCGTCGAACTGCACCTGCCCGAGGGCAGCAGACTCGTCCTGTTCACCGACGGCCTCGTCGAACGCCGCGACCAGGACATCGACACCGGGCTCGACGTACTCCGCCAGACCCTCGCACGCGCCGATCAGACCCCCGAGGAGACCTGCGACGCCGTACTCGACGCACTCCTCCCGCCCACCCAGAGCGACGACATCGCACTGCTCGTCGCCCGCACACGCGTGCTGGGGAGGGGGCAGGTCGCACAGTGGGACATCGAGTCCGACCCCGCAGCCGTCCACCGCGTACGCGCCGCCGTCTCCACACTCCTCGCAGAATGGGAACTGGAGAACCTCCGGGAGACCACCGAGCTGATCCTCAGCGAACTGATCACCAACGCCATGCGCCACGGCGTCGGGCCCATCAAAGTACGGCTGCTGCGCGACCACACGCTCACCTGCGAGGTCTACGACCACAGCCTCACCTCACCGCACCTGCGCTACGCCGCCGCCACGGACGAGGGCGGACGGGGTCTCTTCCTCGTCGCCCAGCTCACCGCGCGCTGGGGAACCCGCTACACCCAGGACGGCAAAGTCATCTGGGCCGAACAGACCACACCGGAGACACCCGGCGACTGACCGGCCCGACCGCCGCCGCCGCCCGCGCACAAGCGGAGAAACCTGCCGAGGAGCCGTCCCGGATCAGGTCAGTCTGCCGGTGATGCCGTGCTCTCAGGGCGGTCGGCCCGCGGGAGGCGCAGGGCGAGAAGGGCGACGTCGTCGGTGCTGTCGGGGGCGAGGCCGGTCAGGAGTTCGTCGCAGAAGGTGTCGGGGGTCTCGCGGGCGAGGGCCGCGGCGTGCTGGCGCAGCCGGGCGAGGCTCTGGTCGAGGGTCTCGCCCCGGCGTTCGATGAGTCCGTCGGTGTAGAGCAGGAGGGTGGACCGGGCCGGCAGGGATTCGGTGGCGCTGGTGCGGGCCAGGTCGGTGGTGACGCCGAGGAGGTGGCTCCGGCCGCCTTCGAGGTAGCGGGCATCGCCGTCGTGGCTGATCAGGAGGGGCGGCGGATGGCCGGCGACGGCATAGTTGATTTCCCAGGGACCGGTGTCGGGTCCGTGGAGGACGGCGAAGACGCAGCTCGCGGTGGTCCCGGGGTAGAGGGCGTGCTGGGCGACGTCCATCCGGTGCAGGATCTTCTCGGGGGGCTCCTGGCGGTCGCTGGCGATGCCGCGGAGCATGTTGCGAAGCTGACTCATGGTGACGGCGGCTTTGAGGTCGTGGCCGGTGACGTCGCCGATGATCAGCGTGGTGTTGCCGGTGGACAGCAGGAAGCTGTCGTACCAGTCCCCGCCGACCTCGGCGGTGGCAAGCGAGGGGGAGTAGCGGGCGGCCATGTACAGGTCGTCGACGTCGGGCAGCTCGGGCAGCAGCGAACGCTGGAGACGTTCGGCGACCCGCTGCCCCTGGCGGTACAGGCGCGCGTTGTCGATGGCGAGACCGACGCGCTGGACCAGATCGCCGATCAGGGGCAGGTCGTGCTCGGTGAGCGGAGGGTGGTCTCCCGAGCGGCTGACGATGAGTGCGCCGATGACCTCCCGCCGGGCCCGCAGCGGGGCGATGACGGCACTGGTGGCGCCCGCGGCGAAGGAGACCCGTCCCGTCTCCGATTGATCACGGTCGTCGGGGGCGAGGTCGCTTTCCGTCAGCAGCAGAGGGCCGGCGCCGCGCAGCACGCGCACCAGGGGATCGGCGGCCGGCCCCGGGGGGAGGGGCAGGAAAGCCTGTTCCTCGTGCGGCTGGGAACCGCTCTCCGTACGGGAGGCGGAGATACGCTCGATCCGGCCCTTGCCGGCCAGCAGGTCGACGGCGCACCAGTCGCCCAGCCGGCGGGCCACGATCCGGGTGACCCGCCGCAGCCCCTCGCCCACCTCCAGGGTCCCGGCCAGCGCCGAATTGATGTCGGCCAGCACCGTCAGCCGGTCCAGCGCCTGCTGCAGGATCACGTCCACGTCGTACTCGTCCACCTTGAGGCCATTCCCCCGGTTGGTCACCCCCATCGTCGCCGTGGTCCGAATACCGTCGCCTGGCCCATCGAATCGCCCGTCAGGGGTGGGCCGACGACGCCGTACGACTGACCTCCGTCAGGCGTCCTCCCCCTCGCCCGCCGGCGGGACCCGGGTCTCCTGGGCCAGCCGGCGGGTGAGCAGCCGGCGCGGGCCCGGGCCGGTGTCGCCGAGGCGGTCGTCGCGGTTGCGGAGCAGGCAGCGTTCCAGCGACAGGCAGCCGCAGCCGATGCAGTCGGTCAGCCGGTCCCGTAGCCGCACCATCTGGTCGATGCGGATGTCGAGTTCGTCGCGCCAGGCCGCAGACAGCCGGGCCCAGTCCTCCTGCGTCGGGGTGCGCTCGTCGGGGAGCGTCCGCAGCGCCTCGGCGATCGTGCGCAGCGGGATGCCCACCCGCTGCGCGGTGCGGATGAACGCGACGCGGCGCAGCGTGTCCCGGGTGTAGCGGCGCTGGTTGCCGGGGGTGCGGCGGCTGCGGATGAGGCCCTTGCCCTCGTAGAAGTGCAGGGCCGTGACGGCGACGCCGGAGCGGGCGGCGAGCTGGCCGACCGTGAGTTCCTTCGCGTCGAAGGGTGGCTTGTCCATTCCGGCAGGCTAGCTCTTGACCTCGATTATGGTCGAGGTTTGAGACTGGCCGCCATGACCACTTCCCGCACGTCGGAACAGGGGCAGGAGCAGGGACGGCAGCGGCGCCGGTGGCTCGGGCTCGCCGTGCTCGCGCTGCCCGCGCTGCTCGCCTCCCTCGAACTGACCGTCACCAACCTCGCCCTGCCCGCCATCGGCCGCGACCTCGGCGCCGGCAGCACCCAGCTGCTGTGGACCGTCGACATCTACGCCTTCCTCCTCGCCGGCTCCCTCATCACCATGGGCGTGCTCGGCGACCGCATCGGCCGCCGCCGGCTGCTGCTCTACGGGGCCGCCGGCTACGGCGTCGCGTCGCTGGTCGCCGCGTACTCCGTGAACGCGGAGATGCTCATCGCCGCCCGCGCGCTCATGGGCGTCGCGGGCGCCACCCTCATGCCCTCGACGCTGGCGCTGGCGGCGGCGCTGTTCCCCGGGCCGCGGGAGCGGACGACGGCCATCGGCGTCATCGTGGCCGGCGTCTCGGGCGGCACCGCGATCGGGCCGCTGGTGGGCGGATGGCTGCTGGAGCGGTTCTGGTGGGGATCGGCGTTCCTGCTCGGCGTACCCGTGATGGCGGTGCTGCTCGTCCTGCTGCCCGTGCTGCTGCCGGAGTCGCGCGGCCCGGCGGGGCGGCGGGTGGACGTGCTCAGCTCGCTGCTGTCCCTGGCCGCGGTGCTGCCCGTGGTGTACGGGCTGAAGCAGATCGCCGCCGAGGGGGCGGGCGCGGTGCCGGTCGCGGCGGTGGTGGCGGGGGTGCTGGTGGCGGTGGCGTTCGTGCGCCGGCAGCGGGCGCTCGCCGACCCGTTCGTGGACCTGCGGCTCTTCGCGGACCGTACGCTCGCCACGGCCGCGGCGACGCTGGCCGCCGGGATCTTCGTGCTGTGGGGCTCCAACTACGCGCTCGCGCAGTACCTTCAGCTCGTGGAGGGTCTTTCGCCGCTGGACGCGGGGCTGTGGACGGCACCGCCGGCGCTCGGCGTGATCGCCGGCTCCATGCTGGCGCCGCGGCTGGCCCGCCGGTACGCGCCCGCCCGGATCATCGGCGTCGGGCTGGGACTCTCGGCCGTCGGCTACGGGGTGTTGACGCAGGCCGGCGGCCCGCACACGCTGCCGGTGCTGGTCACCGGCGCGGTGATCGTGTCGGCGGGGCTGGGGCCGATGATGGCGCTGGCCACCGACATGGTCGTCGGCGCGGCCCCGCCGGAGCGGACGGGCGCGGCGGCGGCGATCTCGTCCACGGCGCCGCAGTTGGGCGGTGCCTTGGGCATCGCGCTGCTGGGCAGCGTGATCACGGCGGTCTACCGGGGGCGTACGGACGGGGCGGCCCCCGAGGGCGTTCCGGCGGCGGCGGCCGGGGCGTTCGAGGACGACCTGAGCGCGACGGTCACGGCGGCGGAGCGGCTGCCGGGGCCGGTGGCGGACGACCTGCTGGGCGCGGCGCGGGGGGCGTTCGAGACGGGGTTCCAGGTGGCGGCGGGGGTGTGCGCGGCGCTGACGGTGGCGACGGCGGTGCTGGTGGCGCTGGTCGGCGGGCGCGGAAAGCGACGCGTCAGCCCCTGACCATGGGTTACGCTCTCAGCCCGCCCGCGCGGGGGAACGCCCGCGCGGAGCGCGCGACCCGGGGGCCGCACTCGACACCGTACGGAGGACCACCGTGACCGTCGACGACCACGCAACCGGCGCCCCCCGCGAAGCCCCCCGGCCCACCGGGGTGCTCCGCCCCACCGCCCAGGGGCACGACCTCGTGCTCTGCCGTACGTTCCGCGCCCCCGCCGCCGACGTCTGGGCCTGGCTCACCGAACCCGAGCGCACCGTCCGCTGGTTCGGCCGGTGGGAGGGCGACCCCGCGCCCGGCCGCACGATCCGGGTGCAGTTGGCGTACGAGGACGGGACGCCCTGGTCCGACCTGCGCATCGACACCTGTGAGGCGCCGCACCGCCTGGCCGTGTCCATGGTCGACGAGGCCGGCGACTGGCGTATGGAGGCGCTGCTCGCGGAGACCGGCGGCGGGACGCGGCTGGAGCTGATCCACCACCTCTCCTCGGTCG
This sequence comes from Streptomyces sp. B5E4, assembly GCF_039871555.1. Taxonomy (NCBI): domain Bacteria; kingdom Bacillati; phylum Actinomycetota; class Actinomycetes; order Kitasatosporales; family Streptomycetaceae; genus Streptomyces; species Streptomyces sp. B5E4. The sequence goes on along the minus strand of NZ_JBDPMI010000029.1, from coordinate 92,238 downwards.
AGGGCGTGGGCGAGGTCGGTCCCGGCTGGGAGTACTACCTCGACCTGATGGTCGCCGCGAACGACGGCGCCGCGGACACCGCGGCGCCGTCGTTCGACGACTACTACCCGGCGCAGCGGGACTACTTCACCTCGCTGACCTGACCGCCTCGGGCGCCTCCGGCTCGTCCTCGCGCGGGAAGAACGGCAGGTCGATGCAGACCCGGTCGGCCGCCGCCAGGATCTCCCCGGCGTCGTCCACGGGCGGGTGGATGTACCCGTTGATCTGCTCCTTGACGAAACCGCCGTCCGCCCCCGACGCCATCACCATGCGGTCCCAGCCGCGGGTGAACACCCCGCCGGCGCCGCCCAGATAGAGACAGGTGACGTACGGGGCGGGGGTGAACGGCCGCAGCGGCACACCCAGCAGGTCCGCCGCCGCGTTGTACCCGGCGACCTTGCCCAGCGGCGTCGCGTGCTGGCACGCCTGCATCACGGTGTGCTCCGCGTCGTACGGCGCCGCGGCCGTGTCCCCTGCGGCGAACACCTCGGGCAGGGCCCGCAGCCACTCGTCCACGGGCACCCGGCCGAGGTGGTCGAGGTCGCCGGGGTCGTCCGTGAGCTGCCGGGTCAGCTCCTGGGCGCGCATCCCGATCGACCACACCACGGCGTCCGCGTCGACCCGTTCGCCGTCGGAGAGCACCGCGTAGCCGTCGCCGACCTCGGTCACCGAGGTGCCGAGCCGCCGCTCGACGCCCAGTTCGTCCAGCGCCGTCTCGATCGCCGCGCGCGGCCCGGGGCCCAGCGGCTCCCCGACCGTCCCGGCCGTGTCCACCAGCAGCACCCGGCCGCGGGCCGCCAGTTCCGTCGCCGCCTCCAGGCCGACGAACCCGGCGCCGACGACCACGGCGGCGTAGCCGTCGCGGCCGCGCAGGTGGTCGGTGAGGCGGCGGGCGCCGGCGAGGGTGTCGATGTCGAAGAGCCGCTCGGCGCCGGGCAGATCCGCGGGCGGCACGAGCCGGCTGCCGGACGCCAGCACCAGCCGGTCGTAGCCGATCTCCGCCCCGTCGGCCACGACCAGGCGGCGGTCGGTGTCGATGGTGCTGACCGTCGCCCGTACGTGCTCGACGCCGATGGGGCCCAGGATCCGGTCCAGCGCCACCGTCGCGCGGTCGGGCTCCGGTTCGTACAGCCGCGGGCGCAGCACCAGGCGGTCGTCGGGCGCGATGAGCGTGATGCGCAGATCCGCGTCCCCGCGGGCGAGCGCGGCGCCCGCCGCGCTCCACACGCCGGCGAAGCCCCCGCCGGTGATCACGACATGGTTCATCGTGTGGTCCTTCCTCAGCTTGCTCGGTACGGATCCTCAGGGGGCGAGGATCCGCAGGGAGACAAGACAGGAGGGTCAGAGGTGACCGAGGGCGGCGAGGGGACCGAGCTTGTCGGGGTTGGCGAGCCGGCGGATCGCGGTGAGACGGCCGTCGGCGACCTCCACGGTGTCCAGCCAGACGGGCCTGCCGTCGCGGTACGCCGCGAGCGCGGGCTGCCCGTTGACCTCGACGAGGCGTACGGCGTCGGGGCGCGCGATCCGTACCGAACGGGCCGTGAGCAGCGCGATCGTCTCCACCCCCCGCACCGGCCGGCGCGCGGCGGTCGCCTTGCCGCCGCCGTCGCCGACGTACACGGCGTCGGGGTGCAGCAGCGCGACCAGCGCGGCCATGTCGCCGGCCTCGGCGGCGGCCTTGAACGCCCGCAGCACGCGCTCGGTCTCCGCCCGGGAGGCGTGCGGCTGCCGCCCGTCCGTCCGCACCCGTGCGCGCGCCCGGGAGGCGAGCTTGCGGGCGGCGGCGGGGGTGGCGCCGAGCACGTCGGCGATGCGGGCGAAGGGGAAGTCGAAGACGTCGTGCAGCACGAACGCGACCCGCTCGGCGGGCGTCAGCCGTTCCATCAGCACGAGCATCGCGGTGCCGACCGACTCGTCCACGAGCACCTGCGCGGCGGCGTCGGGCCCGGTGGGCAGCGGCTCGGGCAGCCAGGGCCCGACGTACGTCTCCCGCCGGACGCGGGCGGACTGCAGCACGTTGTACGAGGTCCGCGCGGCGACGGTCACCAGCCAGGCCCGCAGATCCCGCACCCGGGACAGATCGGCGCCGGCGGCCCGCAGCCACACGTCCTGCGTCACGTCCTCGGCCTCGGCAACGGACCCGAGGATCCGGTAGGCGGCCCCGAACACGGCGGGCCGGTGAGCGGCCCAGTCCGCCTCGGACAACGCACGGGTGGACTCCACGGGGGCACGGCCTCCTCACGCCGGGACGGCTGCGTGCAGTGTAGGCAGACGCAGGTCAGCGCGTTTCCGCCGGGACGGCGGGGACGGGGCGGGACCTGAGCCCGGGAGCCCGCGAGTCCGGCGGGACGCCCCGGGGCCCACGGCCCCGGGGCGAGGCCGGCCGCGCAGCGGTCGGTCCCGCCCGTTGTCCGGCCGTGGCCGCACGGCCGGGGGCGGCCACCCGCGGCAGGGCCCCGCCGTGGGGCCGCCGGGCCGAACCCCGGCCCTCCGTCCCTCGCCCCTCCCCCGGCCTCCGGTCCCGGCCTTCCGGTCAGTCCTTCGTGTCGCGTTCCGGGAGGGGCTGGTGGCCCGCGGGGCCCGGCTCTGTGCCCTTCGGGGGGTAGTCGCAGTCGAGGCCGGCCACCTCGTAGTCGTCGCCCTCGTTCTGCTCCTGGTCGACGACCACCGCCGCGGTGCACGCGCGGCCGTGTTCGTCGGTGAACGTCACCACCTCGCTGTAGTCCGCCGGCTGGCCGCAGCCCGCGAGCAGCAGCACCGCCGCCGCTGCCGCCAGCCCCGCGCCGATCCCCCACCGTCGCCCCATGGCTCCCCCTTCGTCGCTCCCGCGTCCTCCGCGAGTCGACGGTGGAATGCCCTCCCGTACGCCCTCTCACGCCCCGGGCGCCGGGAAGGCCGGAAGTTGGCCGACGGGACCCGCGCCGGACGCCCCCCGTTGGCCGGGCCGTCAGGCCCGGCCAGCCTCCGCCAGCCGGCCCGCCACCAGTTCCGTGATGCGGACGAACCCGTCCGTTCCGTACCCCAGCCCGATGACCCGCTGCGCCTGCCCCGCCGCCGCCCGCATCACCCCGGCGTCGATGCCGTGGCTCTCGGAGGTCGCGACGATGTGCTTCATCGACGACGCGGACGACGTGATCGGGTTGCTCGCCCCGGAGTAGTCCTCCGCCTCCACCCGCGCGGCCATGTCCTCGATGGCCGGGGACAGGATCGCGCCGATGCCCTTCGCGAACGGGGCCAGCTCGCCCGGGGTGACCCCCTCGGCCCGGGCGACGGCCAGGGCGTGGGCGCAGCCCGCCATCGTGGTCCAGAAGATGTCCAGCAGCGCCACGTCGTACGCGGCGGCCCGGCCGACGTCCTCCCCGAGGTGCGTGTGGGCGCCGCCCAGCGCGGAGAGCACAGGCCGGTGCTCGTCGTAGAGGTTCTTCGGACCGCTGTAGATGAACACCCCGTCCGGCGTGCCGATGGTGACGACCGGGGTCATGATCGAGCCGTCCAGATAGCGCACCCCGTGGTCCGCCGCCCAGGCCGCGGCGTCGCGGGCCCGCGTGGGGGTGTCCGCGCTCAGGTTCGCGACCGTACGCCCCTTCAGCGCGGAAGCGACGTCCGCACGCCGCAGCACTGCGTCGGCGGCGTCGTAGTCCACGACGCACACGACGGTCAGGTCGCTCGCGGCCACCGCCTCCGCGGGCGACGCCGCGCGCAGCGCCCCCCGCCCGACCAGCTCGGTGTCCCGGCCAGGCGTCCGGTTCCAGACCGTCGTACGGACCCCGGCGGCGACGAACGCCCCGGCCAGGGCCCGTCCCATCGGGCCCAGCCCGAGGACCGTGACCGCAGAGTTTGCGGACATGACTAACCTCCATAAGTGAAGACAGGGAAAAAGAGACACGTGGTGACCATGGGGGTGCCATGACGCGCAAGCTCGCTCAGAACACGAACGTCTGCGGGGTGACCGCCGCGATCGCCGTCATCGACGGCAAGTGGAAGACGACGCTGCTCTGGCTGCTGGAGACCCGCCCCCACCGCCCCGGCGAACTGCTCCGCCGACTGCCCGGCCTCACCGAGAAGGTGCTGACGCAGGCGCTGCGCGAGATGGAGGGCGACGGCCTGGTGCACCGCGAGGTGCACGAGGGACTGCCCCTGAAGACGGTCTACTCCCTCACCGACTTCGGCCGCGACCTCTCCGTGGCGCTGGCCCCGCTGTCCGACTGGGGCCACCGCCGTCTGGACAACCTCACCGGAGCCGTACCGGCTCCCTGACCACCTCCGTTTCGCGTCTGCCTCCAGCGTCACGCCTCGGCGGTGGCGTGCCAAGTACCCACAAAAAGGTGGGTACGGCCGCCCGGCCGGGGGCCGTCGGCCCCCCGCCGCCGACGGGAAGGGGCCCTCGCGCTGCCGCGAGGGCCCCCTGCCGCGGGGGCGTCCGCCGTCCGGACACCCCGCGGGTCGTGCCGCGGCGGGTCAGTCGATGCGGACCGGGCCGCTCTTGGCGCCGTCGCCCGCGAAGTTGCATATCGACGGCGCCATCACGTGCGCCGGGCTGGACCAGCCGGCGCACTGGTAGGTGGAGTGGCCGTACCAGTCGTGGCCGAACTCGTGCGCCGCGAGCAGCGCGTCGTCGTTCACGCCGCCCATGAACAGCGCGATGCGCTGGCCCGCGCCCCAGTTGCAGCCGACGATGTTGCCGCCGCCACCGCAGTCGGTGATGTAGCTGTTGCGGCACTCGACCGGGGTGCCGCTGCCGGACGTGCGGTCCAGGTTGGCCCAGGCCGCGGCGCCCTGCGCGATGGCGCCGGCGTAGGCGCTGCAGGAGGAGGTGAGGTAGTAGCTGCGGTCGGTGGGCACCGGCCAGGCGTTGGCTCCGAAGTCGCGGCTCTGCGGGCTCTTTGCCAGCGCTTCGAACTCCTCCGCGGTGATGCCGTGGCCCTCGCCGGTCTTGCCGTGGTCGGCGTGGTCGTGCGCGGACGCCTCGACGGCCGCGATGCCGCGGGCCTCGGGGGCGGGCGCCGCCTGCGCGCCGGGGCCGACGACCGCGGCGGCCAGCGCGGCCACGGCCACGAGTACCGATCTCAGGAGTACCTTGCTCCGCATGGCGCTCTCCTTATGTTGGTGGGGGATGCGGGGCGGCGCGCCGCCCGTTCACACAGATCGCATGCCTGCGGACGGAGAACAATCCGGGAAACGGTACGTAGGCGGTACGTATTAATTGGCCGCGCCCGGCCGCCGTGCGGCGGCCGCCACCTCCGACCGCGAGCCGACGTGCAGCTTCCGCAGCAGCTTGGCCACGTGCTGCTCGACGGTGCGCGGGGAGAGGTACAGCACGTCGGCGATCTGCCGGTTGGTGTGGCCGAGCGCCACGAGCCGGGCGACTTCGCGTTCGCGCGGGGAGAGCTGGTCGCCGTAGCCCCGGCGGCCGCGGCGGGAGGGGAGCGGGACGTTGTTGCCGCGCAGGACGCGACGGCAGCGGGCGGCGTCACGGATGGCGCCGAGGTCGGTGAACTGCTGGGCGAGCGCGGCGAGTTCGCGGGCCGGTTCGGGGCCGGCGTCCGCCGGCAGGCGGCACCGCGCCGCCGCCTCGCCCGCGCGGGCCGCCGAGTACGGCTGCGGCAGGGCCCCGTACGCCCGTTGGGCCGCCGTGAACTGCCCCGCCGCCTCCGGCGCCCGTCCCTGCCCCGCCGCCACGATCCCCCGGCATGCCAGCAGCGCCGCCGCCGCCAGCGGGGCGTCCCGGCCCGCGATGCCCGCCGCCAGCTCCGCCGTGACCTCCTCCGCCGCCCGCAGCTCCCCGGCCCGGACGAGTGCCGTGACCGCCGGCGGTGCCAGGTCGCCCGCCCACGGCCAGATGTCCTTGCGGCGGATCCGCGCGAGGCCCCGCTCCGCCTCCGCGCGCGCCGACTCCGGCTCGCCGCGGGCCGCCAGCAGGCGGGTCATGGCCCCGGCGGCGGTGGCGAGTACCGGCGCGGGCGCATTGCGCGGGTCGGCGAGCCCCGCCGCCGCCAGCTCCGCCGCCGCCTCGTCCCACTCCCCCAGCGCCGACGCCAGCAGCCCCAGCACCAGGTGCGCGTCGGCGGCGATGCTGGAGACTCCCTGCACCGCGTCGAGGGTGTGCCGGCACCGCTCCGCAAGCCCGCTCCAGCGGCCCGCGTACCACTCCAGGCGCAGCGCCGTGCCCTCCACGATGCCTTCGAGGAACGCCGCCCCGCACTCCGCCGCCAGCCGCCGCCCCTCGCCGCGGTAGCGCTGCGCCGCCTGGTAGTGGCCGAGGCAGGTGGCGGCGTCGGCGAAGTTGCCGCAGGCGCGGGCGACTTGGCGGCGGTGCGTGCCGGGTCCCGAACCCGCGATGAGGTCGTCGGCCTCGGCCCGGACGCCGGGGTCGCCGAGGCTCATGCGCAGGGCCAGGTGGTTGCCGCGGACGGCGGTACGGACCGCGGGGTCGGACTCGTGCGCCACCAGCGCCTCCGCCCGTGCGATCCACCCCTCGTAGACCTGCCGCGGGTGGTCGCCCCAACTCGGCATGGCGAGCGCCGCCATACCGCGCGCGGCCAGCGCGGGCCGGGCGTGCAGCTCCGCCACGGCGACCTCGGTGTGGACGCGGCCCTCTTCGTAGCTGCCGGCCTGGTTGTAGAGGAGCAGGCCGAGGTTGAGGCGGATCTCGCCGCGGACGCCGTCGGGGATGTGGCCGTCCCTGACGATGTCGTGGAGCAGCGCGGTGGCCCGGTGGTGGGTGAGCCCCACGACGGCGTCGCGGCTGAGGTCGACGGCGATACGGGCGCACTCGGGCCGGCCGAGCCGCCCGTCCGACAGCAGCTCCTCCAGCACCCCCACGGCGAGCGCCAGATCGCCCATCTCGCGCGCGGAACCGGCGGCGGCCTCGGCGTAGCGCTGCCACTGGGCCAGCTCGCCGCCGTGGTGCGCGTGGTACGCGAGCTGGATGAGGGGCTGCGGGTCCTCGGCGGCCAGGGCGTGCATCGCCTGCCGGTGGAGGCGGTGCCGGTCGGGGCCGAGGAGACCGGCGTAGACGGCCTGCTGGGCGAGGGCGTGGCGGAAGCCGTAGCGGTCCTCGCCCCACTCGTGCAGCATGCCGGCGCGCAGCGCCTCACGTACGGCCGCGGAGTCGGCGGGCGCGGCCGGCTGCCCGGGGGTGCCGCGGACGACGGCGGCGATCAGCGCCTCGCCGGCGGGCACGCGGAGGACGGAGGCGGCCCGTGCGGCGTCGGCGGCGGCGGGCGAGAGCACGCTCATGCGGTCGGCGACGGCTTCCTGGAGGCGCGTGGGGACGGGCATGCGGGCGAAGGCGCCGTTGTCGGCGGCGGGGAGGGCGCGGACGACTTCCTCGACGACGAAGGGGATGCCGGCGGTACGGCGGTGCAGCTCGGCGGTGAAGGCGTCGGAGGTCCCGGAGGTCCCGGTCAGGGCGGCGAACATGCCGCGGACGCCGTGGACGTCCAGGGGCCGCAGGGGGATGACGACGGCGGTGGTGCCGGGCGGCTGCCGGTACGCGCGGCCCAGCGGCAGCCCGCTGCCCGGCAGGTCCTCGCGGCGGTAACTGAGCACGGCGGACAGCCCGTCGGGCGGATCGTCGACGAGGAAGCGCAGCAGGTCGCGGGTGCCGTCGTCGGTCCAGTGCAGATCCTCGACGACCATGACGGTCTCGCCGGCGGCGTCCAGCAGGGCCCGTACGGCGCGGAAGAGCCGGTGCCGCCGGGCCCGTAAGTCGCTGAGCAGCTCGGGCGCCGGGGGCAGCCGGTCGGCCAACTCGGGCAGATACGCGCGCAGGGCACCGCAGACAGGGCTCAGCGCGGTGGGCACGCCGCCGGCGAGATGCCGCAGCAGATCGAACACGGGCCCGTACGGAAACGGCTCCCGCAGCGGCCGGCACCCCCCGAGCAGCACCCGCCGCCCCCGCACGGCGGGATCCCGCAGCGCCTCCCGGATCAGCCGCGTCTTCCCGATCCCGGCCTCGCCCTCGACCATCGCCACCGACGGCGACCGCGTGACGGCGTCCACGAGCGCGCCCAGCTCCCGCGCCCGGCCGACCAGCACAGGCGCTTCCGCGGGGCGCAGAACGTTTTCCACGGTCATGAACGCCTCCGGCCGGTGGGGTCCGACGACACGCGGGGCGGGGGTGTGCGCGGCGCGTCGCGGCGGCGACAGCGTGAAGGTAAGCCTCAGCCCGTACCCCGAGCAAGACCGACCCGGCGCGGTTCGTCACATCGTCGGCCCCGCGGCTGTCATAGAGGAGGGCAGCGGGTTCACAAGCGACCGAGGGGGACGTCGTGCAGCATCCGGGACGTTCCCGCACGCGGTCGGCCGGCGCCGGAACGCAGGAAGGCGCCCACGAGACCGTGGGTGGCGTGAGCCCACCGCCGGGGCCCCACGCCACCCACTCCCCACCGTGCCGACCCCCCACCCGGTCACCCTGACCGGACCCCATGGACCGAGTGGCGCGGCACCTTCCCCCGGGGTGCCGTGCCACTCTTGTTTCCGCCCCCGCCTCAGGTGAGGGAGCGGTGGGCGATCTCCCGCAGCCTCCTGGTGAAGACCTGGTCGGCGTCGTCGGAGATCGAGGCGAGCGCGACCATGCTCGTCACGATCACGTCGCACAGCTCCTCGCAGACGTCGTCGATCGTGTGGGTCTTGCCCTTCCGCGGATTCGACCCGAGCAGGCCGTGCACGGCCCCGGCGACCTCGCCGTACTCCTCGCCGATCTTCAGGATCCGCAGGAGCCGCCCGGTCCTCCCCTGCACCGGGCTCTCGTCGTCCAGCCAGGCGCACAGCCGCTCGATCGTCTTCCAGGTCTCGTCCATCGCCGTCCTCGGTATCGGGTCCGGTCCGCCGAAGGCGGCCGAAGGACCAAGCCCGGCCGGTCCGGGCGGGGGGTGGCGTACGCCACACGAGCAAAGCGTCACAGAAAGTGCGGCAGCGGCATCTTCATGGAAACCAGGGCGGCACGCACACAGGCCCTGTACGGAAGGGAGTCCGGAGACCATGAACGAGCGCACGGCACAGCCGAAGGTGGCCCTGATCACCGGTGCGAACAAGGGGATCGGCCGCGCGGCCGCCGAACTGCTGGCCGCCGGGGGAGCCACCGTCCTGGTCGGTGCCCGGGACGCGCGCCGGGGTGAGCAGGCCGCGGCGGCGATACGGGCCGGGGCGGGCGAGGCGCGGGCTGTGGTCCTGGACGTCACCGATCCGGCCTCCGTGCGGGCGGCCGCCGCCTGGATCGACGACCGTTTCGGCCGGCTGGACGTGCTGGTCAACAACGCCGGCATCAGCGGGTCGGGTCAGGCCGCACCGCAGGACGCCCTCGACCGGGTGCCCAGCGACGTCGACGTGGAGCGGGTCCGCGCGGTCTTCGACACGAACGTCTTCGGGGTGATCACCGTGACCAACGCGATGCTCCCGCTGCTGCGTCGGTCCCCGGCCGCGCGGATCGTCAACCTCTCCAGCCACGCCGCGTCGCTGGCGATGACGGCCACGGTCGGCGGGCCCCTGTCGGAGCTGCCGTCCATGGCGTACTCGCCCTCCAAGACGGCGCTGAACGCGCTGACCCTGCAGTACGCGAACGAGCTGCGCACGGAGAAGATCCTGGTGAACGCCGCCGCCCCCGGCTACGTCGACACGGACATCAACGGCCACAGCGGCTTCCTCACCCCGGCCGAGGGCGCTGCCGTGGTGGTGCGCCTGGCCACCCTCGGCGAGGACGGCCCGACCGGCGGGTTCTTCGGCGAGGACGGGCCGCTGCCCTGGTAGCCCCGCCGCCTGCCGCCGGTCGTCGTCAGAACACGATGCTGAGGGCGGAGAGGTCCGTCTCCAGCTCGGTGGCGGTGACCTCGCCGTCCTCGACCGTGAAGCGGAAGGCGACTTGGGGACGGCCGTTCTGGACCCAGACCAGGCCCGCGGCGCCGTCGATGAGGGCGGGGATCGGGGTCCAGGTGCGTACCGTGCAGACGCGGGTGACGGACTCCGTGCCGCGGACCTCCGTGGTGCCGATCACCGCGTCGCCGCCGCGGTGTTCCGACGGGGCGGGGCGGGGGGCGCCGCCGTCGGGGCCGGCGGCAGGCGGTGCGTGCGCCGGCCGGGGGGCCCGGGGGTCGGGGCGGCGGTCCGGGTGGTTGGGGTCCAGGGCCGTCAGCATGGCCTGAAAGTCGCCCCCGCGGGACGCCGACAGGAACGCGCCCGCGATGTCCGCGCCCGTCCTCGCCCCGGTGTCCATGCCGGTACCGAACGAGACCCGGTCGTAGCCGGTCCCGCCGTATCCGCCCGCGGGGCCCGGACGGCGGGCGCTGCCCGCCAACTGGCGGGTCGCCAGCGCCGCCAGCGCCGCGATCTCCTCGAACGGCGCGGCGAACATGTCCTGCAGCGCGTACGCCAGCCGCTCCGGCGGCATCGGCGTGTCGAGGACGGCCAGCAGCGTGACGCGTACCGAGCGGGGAAGGTCGGCAGGCGGTTCGCCCGTCCCGGGCGTGTCCACGACGGCCCCGGACCGGAGCACGTGCAGCGTGACCTGCGCGACGGTCGGGCACGGACAGGCGTCGGGGCCGTCGGCCCCCACGCGGTCGGCGCGGCTCAGCCTCGTCCAGTCCTCCCGGCCCGCCTCCTCCGCGGGGCCGAGCAGCCGGTACGCCAGGGGTCGGAGGCCGGGGCGGTCGGTCTCGAAACGTTCGGCCAGCCAGTCGTGTTCGTCCATCTGGTCGAGTCCTCTCGGCGACACCTTTCGTTCCTGATGACAATCGAGAGCCGGCCGATGTGACCGCAGCGGCGAAATGCCGGAAACTCGGGCGTACGGGAAGGAATGCACGGTTCCGGCCCGTACGCCCGCCCCGGGGGGCGACGTCAGGCGCCCGTGCCCCACCAGTCCCGCGCCACGTACGCCGGCCGCCACTCGTCGCGGTACGCCGCGCGCACCGGCTCCGGGAGGATCGCCAGCGTCGCCGCATGGATCTTGTCGTCCGCGCCCTCCAGCATCCACGACGTCAGCACCGGCCCGTCGGCGGCGCCCTTGGCCGCGTGCACGCCGCCGAAGTGCAGCAACTGCGCCTGTGTCAGCGTCCGCTCGATCAGCGGCAGCGTGACGTCCTCCTCATGGGTGAGGTGCGCGGTGAGCTTCACGGCCATCTCGTCCGCCAGCCCCGCCAGCCGCTCCGGGCCCGCCTCGCGGTCGGCCAGGGCAGCATCGACCGCGTCGAGGAGGGGGTCGATCTCGGCGTGTTCGTCCTCCATCGCGTCGACGACCGCGAGGTCGTCGGGACGGTTCGCCAGGGCTTCGCGCAGCGGCGGCCACAGGGCCTCGTCCTCGGCCGTGTGGTGGATGTGCAGGACCTTCTTGAAGAGTTCCCAGCCGGCCGCGGCGGCGAGGATGCGGCGCGGATCGTCGTCGGTGCGTGCGGTCGCCTTCGCGATCTGCTCCAGGTCGCGGCGGAGCGCGTCGTGCATCGCGTACATCAGTGTGAAGTCGATGGTGTCACTCATGGTCGCTTCTCCCTTGCTCACCCCTCATGACGACACAGCCCCGCGGAATGTGAGACGGCACGGCGATGCCGGCCGCACAGGGGTGCTGGCTGCACCGCGGGACCGGGGGCCAGGCCCATGTCCCCGCGGGCGGCGGCTCCTTAGCGTCGAGAAGCCCCCCGACCCCGCACAAGGAGAAGCACCCTGATGTCCGCATCCACCCGCCGCAGCGTGCTGCGCGCCGGCGCAGCCGCGGCCGTGGCCGCACCGGCCGCCGCGTACGCCGCACCTCGGGCGCACGCCGCGCCGCGACCCGCCGCCGAAGCAGCCGCCGACGGCGCGTTCGGCCCCGTGACCGTACGCCCCGACGACCCCCGCTACGCCTCCCTCCGGCTCCGCGGCTACAACCACCGCCACGCCTCCCACCCCTCCCGGATCCGCCTCGTCGGCACCACCGCCGACGTCGTACGCGCCGTGGCCGACGCCTTACGGACCGGGCGGCGCGTCGCCGTGCGCAGCGGCGGGCACTGCTTCGAGGACTTCGTCGACCGCCCCGACACCGACGTGATCATCGACATGAGCGGCATGCGCGACGTCGGCTACGACCCCGCCCGCGGTGCGTTCGTCGTCGAGGCCGGCACCACCCTCGCCGAGGCGTACCGGCGGCTCTTCCTCGGCTGGGGCGTCACCGTCCCCGGCGGCACCTGCACCGGCGTGGGCGCCGGGGGGCACGTCGCGGGCGGGGGGTACGGCGCGCTGTGCCGGCTGTACGGGCTGACCGTGGACCACCTGTACGCCGTCGAGGTCGTCGTGGTCGACCGGTCGGGCCGGGCGCGCAGCGTCGTCGCCACCCGGGAGCCGTCGGACCCGCACCGCGACCTGTGGTGGGCGCACACCGGGGGCGGGGGCGGCAGCTTCGGCGTCGTCACCCGCTACTGGTTCCGCTCCCCGGGTGCCTCCCGCGACGCCGGGCCCGGGGACCTGCTGCCGCGGCCGCCGGCCACCGTCCTCACCTACTCCCTCACCTGGAACTGGGCCGACCTGGACGAGGACGCCTTCGGCACCCTCATGCGCAACTACGGCCGCTGGGGCGAGCGCAACTCCGCCCCCGGCACCCCCGCCGCCGCGCTCTACGGCGAGTTCGCCATGACCCCCTCGCCGAGCGGCCCCCTCGGCATCGCCGGCCAGATCGCCGCCGACGACACCGCCGCGCGCCGGCTGCTGGACGACCTCCAGGGTGCGCTGACCCGCGGCCGGGGCGTACCGCAGCCCGAACGGCAGGCCGCGACGCTGCCGTGGCTCACCGCGACGCTGAAGAACAGCGGCGCCGACGCGACCCCCTTCGACGCCCGCATGAAGATCAAGTCGGGCTACCGCCGCCGCGGCTTCTGCGCCGACCAGCTCACCACCCTGTACCGGGGTCTCACCGACCCCGCGTACGACAACCCCTTCGGCAGCGTCTTCGTCAACACCTACGGCGGGCAGGTCAACGCCGTCTCCCCCGGCGCGACCGCGATGCCGCACCGCGACTCCGTCTTCCTCGTCGGCTTCCTCAACGGCTGGCTGGACGAGGCGGAGGACGAGCGGCAACTGACGTGGATGCGTGAGCTGTACGGGAAGGTGTACGCGCGTTCCGGCGGGGTACCCGCGGGCGCCGACGACAGCGGGACGTTCATCAACTACCCGGACAACGACCTCGCCGACCCCGCCCACAACACCTCCGGCACCCCCTGGCACACGCTGTACTTCGGCGAGGACGGCTACGCCCGGCTGCAGCGCGCCAAGGAGCGGTGGGATCCGCGGAACGTCTTCCACCACGGGCTGTCCGTACGGCCGCTGACATGATCGGCGCATGAAGGTACTCGTGATCGGTGCGACCGGAACGGTCGGCAGTGCTGTCGTCAGCGCGCTGGAGGAGGATTCTCACCAGGTCGTGAAGGCGTCGCGCAGCGGTCCCGTGCGGGTGGATCTGGACGATCCCGCCACGCTGGACGGGCTCTTCGACGACGTGCCGGACCTCGACGCGGTGGTGTGCTGTGCGGCGAGCGGCCCGCTGGTGGAGCTGGCGTCGGTGACCGACGACGAGTTCGCCGCGGGAGTGCGGGGCAAGCTCCTGGGCCAGGTCGCTCTGGCCCGGCGGGCCATGCGCCGGCTCCCGGACGGCGGCTCCGTCACGCTGACCGGCGGCACGTTCTCCGCGCCGCTGGCCGGCGGGTCACTGGGAGCCCTGGTCAACTCCGGCCTGGAGGGCTTCGTCCGCAACGCGGCCGCCGAGATGCCGCGGAATCTGCGGATCAATCTCATCAGCCCGGGGTGGATCACGGAGACGCTGGAGAGCCTGGGCATGGACCCGGCCGACGGCACCCCGGCCGCCGAGGTGGCGCGCGCGTACGCGGAGGCCGTGACGGGCACCGCGCAGGGCCGGACCGTCCGGCCGTGACCGGGGCGGCCGGTCTCCGGCTTCCGGCTGCGGCTTCCGGCTCCGGCTCGTACGATCGGCTGGATGCTGACGCCGCCCGACTCCGTGACCGATCAGGACGTGCTGAAGGCGGTGGCCGAGCACTGGCTGCCGGAGGCGGACGAGGCGGCGCACCTGCCGTGGGGTTTCGGGGCGCACCACTGGCGGGTGTCGGGCGGCGGGACGGTGCTGTTCGCGACGCTGGACGCGCTGGCGCCGCGGCATTCGGCGCGGTCGTGGAGGCGGCGTAGGCGGGGGCGGCGGCACTGGCGGCGGGCGGGCTGGAGTCGGTGTGCGCGCCGCAGCGGGCGGGTGCGGGTGCCGGGGCGGGGTTCACGGTGCCCTACGGGGACGGGGCGCTGAGCGTCACGCCGTGGGTCAAGGGCCGTACGCCGGCACGGCGGACGACCACACGGCACTGGCGGACCTGTACCGGGAACTCGCGGAATGAGTCCCCGGCCGTGCGTGCGAACGGCGGGCCCGCCCGGGGGAGACGGGCCCGCCGTCCTCGGGGACGGGGTGCGGGTCAGCAGCTCAGGCGGTCGCCCGGGGTGACGCCGAGGATCTGGGTGAAGCGCTGGTAGTTGTTGATGCGGCTCTGGACCTGGGCGGGGTTGCCCCCGTTGCACTCCAGGGCGCCGTTGATCGAGCGGATGGACTCACCGAAGCCGGCGCCGGTGGTCATCGCCGTGTGGCCGGACATGGTGCCGGGGCCGCTCTGCGTCATCCAGTACCAGAGGCCGGTCTGCCAGGCCACGGCCGGTTCCCGCTCCACCCGCCAGGGGTTGGTGAGCAGGTCGAGGCCGAGCGCGTCGCCGGCGGCCTTGTAGTTGAAGTTCCAGCTGAGCTGGATGGGCCCGCGGCCGTAGTACGCGGCCTGGCCGGCGGGACAGCCGTAGGGCTGGGTCGCGTCGCAGTAGTGGGGGTAGTTGGCCTGGTTCTGCTCGACGATGTGGACGAGGCCGCCGGTCTCGTGGCTGACGTTGGCGAGGAAGGCGGCGGCTTCGCGGGCCTTGGTGGTGTTGTCGCCGGTGTTGGCGAAGGCGGGGTAGGACCGCATGGCGGTGGTGAGGCCCGCGTACGTGTAGAAGGGGTTCCGGTTCGGGAACATCTGGTTGAACTGGGCCTCGGTCACGAAGCCGCCGGGCCCGGGCCCGGGGTCGCTGCCCCCGCAGGTGCCCTGGTCGGCCCAGACGCCCCACTGCCCGGTGGTGCCGGGCGTCTCGCCCTGGGTCCACCACTTGGCCTGCCAGTTGTGGCCGTTGTGGGAGACGACGTTGCCCTGGGTGTACACGGAGCCGCTGTTCCACGCGGCAGCGCAGGCGGCGGCGCTGGCGGTGGTGGCGGTGGCGAGCGGGACGAGCACGGCGATGATGGCCACCGCCGCGAGGGCGGCGACGATGCCCCTGATCCGTCTGCCGAGTCTGCGGTGCAGGTGTACGTGCACGTGTGTGGCTGACACGTCATCACATCCTGTCAGTGGGGGTGTACGTGGCATGGTGGAGCAAAGCCCATTGGTCTGGACCTGTCAAGGTCTAGACCAACAAATACCCCGAGGATCAGCACGCCGGTCTACGGGCCCTCACCAGCAAGGGCTTTCTATGACGACGACCCACGGCAAGCGAGCGCCCGCAAGGCACCGTTGACCGCCGCTCTGAGCAGCCGTACCTTCCTTCCGTTTGGTTTCTCAGCCGGTCGGACACCCTGATCGACCGCCGTGCGACGGCGGGAAGCCGGGCGTGCCCCGACCGCCGAGCCGGGAGGTACGCACATGCCCGACGAAGCCGCCCCGCCCCCCGATCACGGCCACGGCGCCGCCCGGGGGCCCAGCAGACGCAGCCTCGGCCGCGCCGCCGCCGCCGTCGCCGCCACCCCGGTCCTCGCCGGTACGTGGCAGGCGCTCACCGCCTCCACCGCCGCCGCGGCCGACGGCGCCGACGGCGCGCAGGGCCGGGCCTGGACCGGCACCTGGGCCTGCGCCGAGACGAGGGTGCCCGCGGCCGACGGCACCGCCTTCGCCGACCAGACCCTGCGCCAGGTCGTCCACACCAGCGCCGGCGGGCGCGCACTCCGTATCCGCCTCACCAACCGGTACGGCACCGAACCCCTCGTCGTCGGCGAGGTCCGCGTCGCCCACTCGGTCCCCGGCGACGGCACCGCCGTCGTCCCCGGCACCGACCGTGCGGTGCGCTTCGGCGGCCGTACGTCGGTGACGCTGGCGCCCGGCACCCGGCGGTGGAGCGACCCGGTGCGGCTGGACGTACCGACCGCCGCGGACCTCGCCGTCAGCGTCCACCTGCCGCAGCCGACGCCGGCCGACACGGTCCACAGGTCGGCGTTCCAGCGCACCTACGTCGCCGCCGGGAACGTCGCCGCCAAGCCGGCCGTCGAGCCCCAGCGCACCGTCACGAGCTGGTACTTCCTCGCCGGCATCGCGGTCACCGGCGCCGCGCCCGGGACCGGCGCGGGTGCCGGCACCGGAGCCCGCCAGGCGATCGTCACCTTCGGCGACTCCATCACCGACGGCTCCCGCACCACCGTCGGCGCCAACCGCCGCTGGCCCGACGCCCTCGCCCGCCGCCTGCGCGACGAGGCCGGCCGCCCCGGCACGGGCGTCCTCAACGCCGGCATCGGCGGCAACCGCCTCCTGCGCGACCCCAACCCGCCGCCCGGTTCCAACGCCGAGAACTACGCCCCGTACTTCGGCGAGGCCGGCATCCGCCGCTTCGCCCGCGACGTCCTGGACCAGCCGGCCGCCCGGCACGTCGTCGTGCTCCTCGGCATCAACGACCTCGGCCACCCCGGCCGCGACGCCCCCCGCGACGAGGAGGTCACCGCCGCCGACCTCATCAACGGCCACCGCAGCCTCATCCGCCAGGCCCACGCCCGCGGGCTGCGCATCCACGGCGCGACGGTGCTGCCGGTGGAGGGCGACGACCTCGGCTTCTACACCCCGGAGCGGGAAGCGGTCCGCCAGACGGTGAACGACTGGATCCGCACCGCCGGCGAGTACGACGGCACCGTCGACTTCGACGCGGCCACCCGCGACCCGGCCCAGCCGCGCCGCCTGCTCCCGGCGTACGACAGCGGCGACGGCCTGCACCCGAACGACGCGGGGATGGCGGCGATGGCGGCGGCGGTCCCGCTGCGCCTGTTCACCTGAGCGGCAGCCGCGCAGCACTCCTCAACAGCACCCCCGCGCAACACTTCTGAACAGCGCGAAGGGCCGGCCGGCGCTGCCGCCGGCCGGCCCTCGTTCCGTACGGGCGTACGGATCAGTCCCGCTGGGCGTTCTCCGGGAGCTGGCGGAGCTGCATCGTGCTCGCCGTGCTGGTGCCGAAGCCGTAGTCCAGGAGCTTGGCCGCGTCCTTGTAACGGTCGCTGGCGTTGAGGACCACGCCGATGTAGGTCTTGCCGTCGCGCTTGGCGGTGAAGACCAGGCACGGTCCTGCCGGCGTGGTGGTGCCGGTCTTCATGCCGTTGGCGCCGCTGTAGGAGCCGAGGAGCTGGTTGGTGTTGTACCAGGTGTACGTGCGCCGGTTGCCGTTGGTCGCGGTGCCGTAGCGCACCGCCTTCGTCTTGGAGATGATCTCGCGGAACTTGCTGGAGTAGCCGTACGCGCTCTTCGCCAGCTTCGCCATGTCGCGCGGCGTCGAGTAGTTGTCCCCGGTGGAGGAGACACCGTCGAACGAGTCGAAGTGGGTGTTCGTCATCCCGAGGAAATCGGCCTTGCTGTTCATCTTCTTGATGAACGACTTCACCCGCGCCGAGGTCGTGCTGCCCGAGCCGTAGGTGTCGGCCAGCGCGTACGCGGCGTCGCAGCCGGAGGGCAGCATCATCGCGTACAGCAGCGTGCCCACGGAGACCTTGTCGCCGGCCTTCAGGTCGGCGGTGCTGGCGCCCCTGTTGACGACGTAGTCGCGGTACGCCTGCTTGATGGTGACCTTTTTGTCGAGGTTCAGGTCCGGCTGGCTGAACACCACCCGCGCGGTCATGATCTTCGTGGTGCTGGCGATCTGCCGCTTGGTGTCGGACCCCTTGCCGAAGACCTTCGCGCCCGTCGACCCGTTCATCAGGAACGCGCCCTTGGCGGAGACCGTGGGCGCGGCGGCGGCCTCGGCCGCGCTCGCCGGGGCGGCCATCGGCGCCACGGCCAGCAGGGCGCCCGCGGCCACGACCCCGGCCGTCGTCCTACGGAACCGGGTGCCCGTGCGGCGCGGGCGAACGCTGTGTTCTGTTGTTGTCAAGGCAGTTGCTCCGTTGCTCCGAATGTCGGTGAGCGGCGCGCTTGCGCGCTGCGCGCGGCGCCGGCGTGAGGATCACGGCGGGCGCGGCGGCGGCGCCGCTCTTCTCCTGACTCACGAGGGGGCCCGATGGATGTACGACAACAGGCGTGATTTCTGCGACCCCGGAAGGGTCGTACGGGGAGTCCTTCCGGTGCCGTTGCGCTTGACGGAGGCAGGGGCAAGGAATAGTTGTGCCCTCAATGACTCCTCGTGACCGGAGGCTTCGATGGACGTGCTGGTGCTGATCGGCCGCATCCTCTTCGTCCCCCTCTTCCTCAGCTCCGCGGTCGGCCATCTGACGCAGACCAAGCAGATGGGGCAGTACGCCGCGGCCAAGGGCGTACCGGCGGCCGGGGCGGCGACTGCGGGCAGCGGCGTGCTGCTGCTGGCGGGCGGGCTCAGCGTACTGCTGGGGGTGTGGGCGGATCTGGGGGCGCTGCTGCTGCTGGTGTTCCTGGTGCCGACCGCGGTGCTGATGCACGCGTTCTGGAAGGAGGAGGACGCACAGGCGAAGCAGACGGAGATGATCCATTTCAACAAGGACGTCGCGCTGGCGGGGGCGGCGCTGATGCTGTTCGGGTTCTTCGCGTACGTGGGCGGGGACCTGGGCCTGACGGTCACCGGGCCGCTGTTCGATCTGAGTTGACGGCCGGGGCGTACGGGACGGGCGCACGGGACGGCGCACGTACTGCCCGTGCCCGGAGGGTTGACATGTCCGCGGAGAGCGCGCTTTCTTACTGACAAGTCAGTAACTTCTGTTGGCAGAGTCGCCCACCGAGGAGTTGCCCGCATGCATAGCCGTACCCTCCGGCGTGCCTTCGGCACGCTCGCCGGCACCACCGCGGCGGCGGTCGCCGCCACCGTCGCCCTCCCGCTCACCGCCGCCGCGGCGGAGCGGCCGCCGTTCTACGAGCCGCCCGCCGCGCTCCCCGCGGCCAACGGCGACGTCATCCGCGCCGAGCCGTCCGTCTACTACCTCGACCCGCTCAAGGTCCTGAAGGTCGACGCGAACGTCCAGCGCGTCATGTACCGCTCCACCGACGGCCACGGCGCACCCGTCGCCGTCACCGGCACCGTCATCACTCCCAAGTCCGCCTGGCCGGGCCCCGGCGAGCGCCCCGTCATCGGGTACGCCGCCGGCACCCAGGGCCTCGGCGACCAGTGCGCGCCCTCGCGCCAGCTCGCCAACGGCACCGAGTACGAGGGCCTGTTCGTCAAGGGCC
This sequence comes from Streptomyces sp. B5E4, assembly GCF_039871555.1. Lineage (NCBI taxonomy): Bacteria > Bacillati > Actinomycetota > Actinomycetes > Kitasatosporales > Streptomycetaceae > Streptomyces > Streptomyces sp. B5E4. Next base: position 72,784 of record NZ_JBDPMI010000029.1, on the reverse strand, counting down.
TCCTCGCCCGCGGCTACGGCGTCGCCATGACCGACTACGAAGGTCTCGGCACCCCCGGCCTGCACACGTACATGAACCGCGCCGTCCAGGGCCAGGCCGTCCTCGACTCCGTACGCGCCGCCCAGCGCCTGCCCGCCGCCGGTCTCCCCGACGACGGCCCCGTCGCCGTCTACGGCTACTCCCAGGGCGGCGGCGCGGCCGCCTCCGCCGCCGAGCTCGCCCGCTCCTACGCCCCGGACCTCGACGTCAAGGGCGTCGCGGCGGGCGCGGTCCCCGCCGACCTGGCCGCCGTCGGCCGCAACCTCGACGGCTCGCTGTACGCCGCCTTCCTCGGCTTCGCCGTCGCGGGCCTCGCCGAGGGCTCGGACGTCGACCTCGGCCCGTACCTCAACGACCGCGGCCGGCAGGTCATGGCCGAGGCGGCACAGACATGCACGGCGGAGGCCGTACTGCGCTATCCCTTCCTGCAGTCGAAGACGCTGACCGCCGACGGCCGGCCGATCACCGACTACATGGACGCGTCGCCGTGGCGCGAGGTCGTCGAGGAGCAGCGGATCGGCGTACGGAAGCCGGAGGTTCCGGTCTTCGTCTCGCACAGCATGCTGGACGACGTGATTCCGTACGGGGTCGGGAAGAAGCTGGTCGCGGACTGGTGCGCGAAGGGCGCGACGGTGGACTTCTCGACGAACGTCGCGCCGACGCACGTGGGCGGCGCGGTGGCGTCGTATCCGGCGGCGTACGGCTGGCTGGAAGGGCGGCTGGCCGGGAAGCCGGCACCGTCCGACTGCTGAGTGCCAGGGGCCACGCACTCGCCTCTGTGTCCGGGAACTCCTCCCCCGGGGTGGTTTTCGCCGGCGGAACACCCGCATCCGCGGCCGTCGCCCGCACCGGGGGAAGAACCGTGCGGGGTGTGCGAGTTGCCGCCCGCGTCGGCGCAGGAAGGACGAGCCCATGGCTACGTACGACACCGAGATCCACACCGGAGGCGGCGGCTGGCAGCAGGACCAGCCACTGACGCTCAGCATCGCGAACCGTAACGAAGTCGTCCCGGAGGACGCACCTCCCGCGACCGGAACGACCGTGACGTGGAGCGGCGACACCGGCAACGGCTCCGTCACCTTCTTCGACGGCGGCAGCCGTTTCGAGGGGACCGCCCAGTTCCCGGACGAGGGGCCCGTCGGCTACCGGGGCCAACTCCAGGACTGAGCCGGTCCGCCGTCGTGGGGCGCCCGCAGCGGGCGTCCCACGACGCGCCCGGCGTATGCGCCGGATCCCGTCTCAGGGCTTGCGTGCCACGCCGCCGTACGCGGCCACCTGCCGCTGCTCCTCCGCGGCCGCCTCCGGCCGCCAGTCGGCGATCCGGCCGAACCCCGGCTCGACGAACTCCAGGCCCTCGAAGCACGCGCTGATCTCGGCCTGGGTCCGCGGGTAGTAGGGATCCGGGCTCCCCTTGGCGTACTCCTCGCACAGGGCCACGTACGGCTTGCTGTCGACGGTGCCGTCCCACAGGACCAGGTGACTGCCGCTCGGCACCGCGTCCGTCACCGTGCGCACGATGCGCTGCATGTCGGCGTAGCTGCGGGCGTGGCCGAGGACGCCCATGAACATCACGGCGACGGGCCGACCGAAGTCCAGCGTCCGCCGCGCCTCCTCGACGATCCGCTCCGGGTGGTGGAAGTCGCAGTCGATGTACGCGACGGTGCCCTCCGCGCTCACCGGCTGCAGCAGCGCCTCCGCGTGCCGCAGCACCGACGGGTCGTTGTCGACGTACACCACCCTCGACTCCGGCGCGATCCCCTGGGCGACCTCGTGGGTGTTCTCGGACGCCGGCAGCCCCGTGCCGACGTCGAGGAACTGCCGCACCCCCGCCTCCCGGGCCAGGTGGGCCACCGCGCGGATCAGGAAGCCGCGCGACGCCTTGGCCATCGTGCCGATGTCCGGATCGATCGCCAGGCCCTGCTCGCCGACCGCCTTGTCGACCGGGTAGTTGTCCTTCCCGCCCATCCAGAAGTTCCAGATCCGCGGCGACGACGGCACGCTTGAGTCGATCACCGGGGGTTTCGAGGGCTGCGACACGGCCAACTCCTTCTGCTCCGACAGGCGGCACACCGGGGCACGTCCGCCCCGGGCGCCGCCGCGGAGACGCCGTGGGCCCCGCGACCGGGCCCCGGAGGGGCCCCTTCGACCCCGAACCCTACCGGCCGACTCACGGACAGTGACCGACAGTTGAGGGATGTCGCCCGCGGGCGGCGCGGGGGTGGGGAGGCTTACGGCCCCGGCTCCTCCGTGCGTTGCTCCGGGCCTTCCTCCGGGCCCTTCTCCGGGCCTTCCTCCGGGTGTGCGGAATGGGGGATCCCGTACAGCAGCGTGGCGCCGGCGAGCTGGAGCGCGGCGAGACCGGCGAGGAGTTGCGCCGGCGAGAGCGCGGAAGCCGAGGCGGCGGTGAGGGCCGCACCGGCGGACGCGGCGGTGGTCTTGAGCCCGGCGCCGAGGGTGAAGACCTGCGTACGGACCGCGAGCGGCGCGTGGTCGGCGCGGATGCGCAGGGTGGCGGCGAGCAGCGGCCCGTCGAAGAGACCGGCGAGTGCGAAGAGCGCCACGCACACCGGATGGGGCCCGGCCGTGGCGGCGCCGAGGAGCGCCGCCCCCGTACCGACGAGACAGATGCCGGCGAGCCGCACGTCGGAGAGCCCCGGCCCCCGCCGCGCGGCCCCCAGCGCCCCGACGAGCGCCCCGGCGGCCAGCACGGTGAGCAGCAGGCCGCCGCCACCGGGGTAGCCCCGCTCGTCGGCGAGCACCACGGCGGCGGGAGCGAGCCCGCCGACGCCGACGAAGGCGAGGGAGGTGGCGGCGGTGATCCCCCGCAGGGCGGGTATCCGCCACAACACCCGGAGCCCACCGAGCAGTTCCTCCCAGAGCGGGGAACGGGACGGGGAGCGTCGACGGCCGGGGCGGTCAGCACGGCGTGCGGCCGGCCGAGGCACCCGCAGGGTCGTGGCCAGGCCCGCCGCGCCCGCCGCCGACACGGCCAGGGTCGCCATCGCCGGGCCCGCGCCCCACACGCCCGCCGTCGTCGTCACCGCGGCCGGGGCGGCGATGCCCGCCGCGTTGTACGTGGCCGCGTCCAGGGCGTACGCGCGGGCGCGGGCGCCGGAGTCCGGGACCAGGCCCGCCAGCAGGCTCGACAGACCGCCGGTGACCATCGGCCCGCAGCAGCCGCCCAGCGCCGCGACCGCCAGCACCACCGGCACGGGGGCGCGGCCGAGGGTGAGGGCGACGCCCGCGATCGCCGCGGCGAAGACGCCGAGCGCCGCAACGTGGAACGCCGCGCCCGCACCCCGCGCCCGCGCGGCCAGCGCCCCGGTGAGCGGGGCGGCGACGGCGTGCGGCGCCATCCACGCCGCGAGCACCGCCGCGCCCTGGGCGGCGCTGCCGGTCCGGTGGAGGGCGAGCAACGTGACGGAGACGGCCATCCCGTCGTCGGCGAGCCGCGCACAGGTGGCCGTGGCCAGGTACCCCCGCAGCCCGCGCCCCATCCGACCCCGCCTCCTCGGTCCCGCTGTCCGGCCCCGCTGCCCCGTCGCGGCGGTCGTTCCGCCCCGTTGCCCGCCGTCGGCCCGCCCGCGTGAAGCGGCGCTCTGCGTACGGAGCAGTGCTCTCGCACGAGAGCACTGCTCACGCGGACGAGCGGCGCCTCTCGCGTGAGAGCGGCGCACTGAGCGGCAGGCCGCCGCCACCGGTGCTCGACTTCGTGATCGCCGCCCCGAAGCGAGAGCACTGCTCTCACCCAAGAGCGGCGCTCTCGGCTCGGAGCGTCGCTCTGAGCACCGCTCACTCCGCAGAGCACCGCTCTCCGTAACGGCTTATCGGATCAAGACGTTACACTATCGTCGACCGACCACCCCGCCCGCCCCAGGAGCCCCCGATGACCCCGCCGCCCTCACCCCCGGGCCACGGCTTCCGTCCCGCGCAGCGGCTCCTCGACGTCGCCAACGCCGTCCGCCGTGACCCCCGCATCCCCCGCGGCGACCTCGCCCGGCTCCTCGCCGCCCACGGCGAGACGCCCGCCGACCTCGCACCCGGCGCCTTCACCGACGCCGACGCCGACGCGCTGCGCGGCGCCGCCCGGCGGATGACCGCCGTGCTCACCGAGCCCGACGCGGACCGCGCCGCCGCCGCGCTCAACGACGTGTTCGCGGAGTGCGGCGCCCGGCCCCGGCTCTCCCGGCACGGCGACCACCCCTGGCACCTGCACGTGGATCGCGGCGACGACGCCGGCTGGGCCGACTGGTTCCTCGCCTCCGGCGCCCTCGCGCTGGCGCAGATCCTCACCGAGTACGGGCATCCGGCCTGGGGCGAGTGCGCCGCCCCCGACTGCACCGTGCTCTACCTCGGCACCGGCCCCGGCAGCGCCCGCCGCTACTGCTCCACGGCCTGCGCCTCCCGTACGCGCGTGGCGGCCCACCGCCGCCGCCGGGCCGAGCAGACCGAGCAGGCCGGGGAGACCGGGCAGGCAGACGCCTGACCCCCGGCCGCCGCCCCGCGCCCCTCCCACTCCGGTTCGCACCGTTTGCGCATTTCCTCCGCTCTTGTTTCAGTGAGGTGAGGTCCAGGCACCACCCCACCCACCGCCGCGGAGACTCACCTATGTCCCTCTCCCCCCTCGGCTCCTACGGCTCCTCGGACCCGTTCTCCGAGCTGCTCAACCGCTTCTTCGGCATGTCCCCCGCCACCTCACCGCCCGCCGTCCAGCGCGTGCCCATCGGCCGTCTCCTCACCGACTCCGCGCGCGAGCTGATCGGCCGCGCCCAGCGCCGTGCCGAGGAGGACGGCAGCGTCGACCTCGACACCGAGCACCTGCTCTGGGCCTGCACCCAGGTGGACCCCGCGCGCTCCGTCCTCGCCCACGCCGGCGCCGACCCCGACGAGCTGGCCCGCGCGGTCGCCGACGCGCTGCCGGGGGAGGGGAGCGCGGCGTCCTCGGAGCCGGAGCTGACGCCCGCCGCGAAGCGGGTGCTCCGTGGCGCGGTGGCCCGCTCGCAGGCCAACGGCACGTCGTACATCGGCCCCGAGCACATCCTCGGCGCCCTCCTCGACGACCCGGACGCCGGCGCCGCCCGGCTGCTCGGCGCGTACGGCACGGACACCGACCGGCTCCGTACCGGTGCGGAAGCCGCCACCGCCCACCACGCCCCGGGCCCCGCCAGGGCCGCGGGCCGGCCGGGCGCACCGGGCGGACCCCAGCCGCAGAGCGAGACCCCGACCCTCGACGAGTACGGCCGCGACATGTCCGCCGAGGCCCGCGCCGGCCGGCTCGACCCCGTCGTGGGGCGCGCCGAGGAGATCGAGCAGACCGTCGAGATCCTCTCCCGCCGCACCAAGAACAACCCGGTCCTCATCGGCGAACCCGGCGTCGGCAAGACCGCCATCGTCGAGGGCCTGGCGCAGCGCATCGAGACGGGCGACGTGCCGCAGACCCTCGTCGGCACGCGCGTCGTGGGCCTGGACCTGGCCGGTCTTGTCGCGGGCTCGAAGTACCGCGGCGAGTTCGAGGAGCGGCTGAAGAAGGTCATCGAGGAGGTGAAGAACACCGAGAGCAGCACGATCCTCTTCATCGACGAGCTGCACACCGTCGTCGGCGCAGGCTCCGGCGGCGAGGGCGCCATGGACGCGGGCAACATGCTCAAGCCCGCGCTCGCCCGCGGCGAACTGCACGTCGTCGGCGCGACGACGATCGACGAGTACCGCAAGCACATCGAGAAGGACGCCGCACTGGAGCGCCGCTTCCAGCCGGTGCTGGTGCCGGAGCCGACCGTCGCCGAGACCGTGCAGATCCTCGAAGGGCTGCGGGACTCCTACGAGGCCCACCACCAGGTCCGCTTCGCCGAGGAGGCGCTGGTCGCCGCCGCCGAGCTGTCCGACCGCTACGTCTCCGACCGCTTCCTGCCCGACAAGGCCATCGACCTCGTCGACCAGGCGGGCGCGCGGGTCCGCCTGCGCTCGATGGGCCGCAGCACCGAGGCCGTCGACCGCGAGGACCGACTGGCGAAGCTGCGCCGCGAGAAGGACGAGGCGGTCGCGGCGGAGAAGTACGAGAAGGCGTCGCAACTCAAGGAGCGGATCGCCGAGACCGAGGCGGAGCTGGCGGGCGTCGAGGAGCGGCGCGAAGGCGTGATGGAGGTGACCGCGGACGACATCGCCGGGGTGCTGTCGCGCTCGACCGGCATCCCCGTCGCCCAGTTGACGGAGAGCGAGAAGGACAAGCTGCTGAAGCTGGAGGAGGCGCTGCACGACCGGGTCGTCGGGCAGGACGAGGCGGTGGTGGCGGTCTCCGAGGCGGTACGCCGCGGACGCGCCGGCATGAGCGACCCGGACCGGCCGACGGGCTCGTTCCTCTTCCTCGGCCCGACCGGCGTGGGCAAGACGGAGCTGGCGAAGGCGCTGGCGGACCTGCTCTTCGGCGACGAGAACCGGATGATCCGCTTCGATATGAGCGAGTTCCAGGAGCGGCACACGGTCTCGCGGCTGCTGGGCGCCCCGCCCGGCTACGTCGGCTACGAGGAGGCCGGGCAGCTGACGGAGAAGGTGCGCAGGCGCCCGTACAGCGTGCTGCTCTTCGACGAGATCGAGAAGGCGCACCCGGACGTCTTCTCGGCGCTGCTCCAGGTGCTGGAGGACGGGCGGCTGACGGACGCGCAGGGGCGGACGGTCGACTTCCGCAACACCGTCGTCATCATGACGTCGAACATCGGCGCCCAGCGGATCCTCGCGCACAAGGGGCGCGCGGAGGAGATCCGTGACGAGCTGATGGAGGACCTGCGCGGGCGCTTCCTGCCCGAGTTCCTCAACCGCATCGACGAGGTCATCATCTTCCACGGGCTGACCGCCGACGACCTCGCCTCGGTGGTGGATCTGCTGCTGGACCGCAGCCGGCGGCGGCTGCGCGCGCAGGAGGTCGACCTGGAGGTGACGGAGAGGGCGAAGGAGCGCCTCGTCGCCCTCGGGCACCAGCCGGAGTTCGGCGCCCGGCCCCTGCGGCGCACGCTCCAGCGGGAGCTGGACAACCGGATCGCGAACCTGCTGCTCGACGGCTCGGTACGCCCCGGGGACACGGTGCTGGCGGACGTGGACGAGGACGGCGGCGAGCTGGTGTGCACGCTGATCCGGCCGGAGGACTCGAAGACGGAGGAGGCCGAGGTGGAGCGCGAGGAGGGCGGGCCGACGGCGCTGCGGGACGCGGCGTAGGCGGGTTCGGGCGGCGCGGCGCGGGGCGACGGTGCCGTACGCACCGGACGCACACCCGGCTCCGTACGCCCGCGCGCCCTGCCCGCGTCACGCCGGTGTCGTACGCCCCAGGCGCAGCAGGAACTCCGCGTTGCCGCCGCTCGCCTTCATCCGCTCCAGCAGCAGCTCCATGCTCTGCACGGTGTCGCGGTCGCCGAGCACCCGGCGGAGCCGGTGCAGCAGGGCGACCTCGCCGGGGGCGGCGAGCAGTTCCTCGCGCCGGGTGCCGGAAGCGTGGACGTCGACGGCGGGGAAGATGCGCCGCTCGGCGAGCGTGCGGCTGAGGCGCAGCTCCATGTTGCCGGTGCTCTTCAGCTCCTCGAAGTAGTAGTCGTCCGCGCGGGAGCCGGTCTCGACCAGCGCGGAGGCGAGGATCGTCAGCGAGCCGCCGCCCTCGATGTTGCGGGCGGCGCCGAAGAGCTTCTTGGGGATCAGCAGCGCGGAGGCGTCCACGCCGCCGCTGAGGGTGCGGCCGCCGGCGCCGGCGCTGTTGTTGGCGGCGCGGCACAGCCGGGTCAGCGAGTCCAGCAGGATCACGACGTCCTGCCCGCCCTCGACCATCCGCTTGGCACGCTCGATGGCCATGTCGGCGACGGCGACGTGCTCGTGGGCGGGGCGGTCGAACGTGGAGGAGATCACCTCGGCGCGCACGGAGCGCTGCATGTCGGTGACCTCTTCGGGGCGTTCGTCGAGGAGGACGACCATCAGGTGGCACTCGGGGTGGTTGACGGCGATGGCGTCGGCGAGGTGCTGGAGCAGGATCGTCTTGCCGGTCTTGGGCGGGGCGACGATCAGCCCGCGCTGGCCCTTGCCCACGGGGGCGAGGAGGTCCACGACGCGGTTGGTGAGCCGTCCCGCGGGAGTCTCCAGGCGCAGCCGCTCGGTGGGGTGGAGGGGGACGAGGTCGGTGAAGCGGGGACGGCGGGCGGCGGCCTCGGGGTCGAGGCCGGCGACGCGGTCGACGCGGGCGAGGGCGGGGACCTTCGGCCGCCGGTCGGCGGCGGCCCCGCGGTCGCGGCGCTTGCCGGACCCGGAACCCGAGCCCGAGCCGGCCCCGGAGCCGGACCTCGGCGCCTGGTCGCCGGCCGGAAGGACGCCGCCTTCCACGAGGTCGCCCTTGCGGAGGCCGAACCGGCGTACGAGGTTCGTGGGCACCTGGACGTCGTCGTCGCCCGGCTGCAGGCTGCCGACGCGCAGGAAGCCGTGGTTGCCCACGGGCTCGAACACCCCGGCGACCGCGGCGAGTTCGGACGTGGCCCGGACGGCACCGGCCGCCGGGGTTTCTGCTGTGGTGGGTGTCGTAGTAGTCATGCACGGTCCTTTCACGGACGGTGTCTCGGTTCCAAGGGGTGTGGGATGTGCGGCAGAGGCGCGGCTTGGGCACGCGCGGCCGCGTAGAGAGGTGGAACAACCTCGCTCGGCGTCAGTCAGCGACTCGACGGAGAACCGGAGCGCGGTGGTGAAGAAGCACGGGCGCCGACTGCGGGCGCGACTCGGTGCTGATGCCAGAGTAACATCCCCCGTCCCCCTGCCATTCCTTCTCGCCGCCACCGGCCCTCTGAACAGGGCCGTAGCGGCATATCCCGGCGAAAAGGGCTGCCCCGGTGTCAGAGGGGCATGTCACAGTGCTAGGGACATGACTGCTGCACTCATCGGACGAGACCACCCCGCGGGCGTGCTCCGCGCCGAGGCCGACCGGGCCGCGGACAGCCACGGGGGGCTCGTGCTGGTCACGGGCGAGCCGGGCATCGGCAAGACGTCGCTGGTCACCGCGGCGGTGGCCCAGGCGAGGCGGCGGGGGACGCTGGTGCTCGGCGGCTCGTGCTGGGCGTCGGACAGCGCCCCGGGGTACTGGCCGTGGGTCCAGGTCGTACGGGCGCTGCGGCGCGGGGTGCCGGCGGCCGAGTGGGCGGCGGCCCGCGAGGCGGCGGGCAGCGGGCTGGAGGTGCTGCTCGGCGAGGAGCAGGGCACGGCCGGCGCGGAGGCCCCCGGCGCGCACCGCGAGCACGGCGTGCCGGACGACCGCGGACGGGACGGCCGCGTAGGGGACGGCCACGGCCCGCACCACGACGGCGCACCCCACCACGACGGGGCACCCCACCACGACGGGGCACCCCACGGGACCGACCCCGCCGTCGTGGGCGGCCCCCCGACAGGACCGGGCACCGACCCGGCCGGCACCGGGACGTACGCCGACAGCTTCCACCTCGCCGACGCCGTGACCACCGCCCTGGTCGCCGTCTCGCACACCCGCCCCGTCATCGTCGTCCTCGACGACCTGCACTGGGCGGACCCCGCCTCCCTGCGCCTGCTGGAGTTCGCCGCGCAGCACACGTGGTTCGAGCGGCTGCTGCTCATCGGCACGTACCGGGACGCCGAGGTCGACACCCCCGGCCACCCGCTGCGCGAGCAGATGGCGCCGCTCATCGCCAAGGCCACCACCCTCACGCTCACCGGCCTCGACCGCGCCGGAACGGCCCGGCTCATGGCCCGTACCGCCGGCCGCGACCCGGACGAGGCGCTGGCCGCCGAGGTGCACCGGCGCACCGGCGGCAACCCGTTCTTCATCGAGCAGACCGCCCGCCTCTGGGCCGGCGGCGCCTCCGCGGACGCCGTGGCGCCCGGCGTGCGTGACGCGTTGCAGCGCCGTCTGCAACTGCTGCCGGCGCCGGTCGCCGAGCTGCTGGTCGCCGCCGCGGTGCTCGGCCGCGAGTTCCACCGCCAGGTGCTGGCCGCCGCCGTCGGCAGGCCGCCCGGGTACGTCGACCGGCTGCTGGAGACCGCGGTCGCCGCCCGGCTCGTCGTGGGCCGGGGCGCGGGCATGTTCGCCTTCGGGCACGACTTGGTGCGCGAAACGCTGTACGAGGATCTGGACCCCGCCGAGGCCCGCCGACGGCACGCGGACGTCGTACGCGCTCTGGAGGCCGCGCCCGCGCTGAGCGAGAAGGTCTTCCCCGCCGACCGCGCCCGGCACGCCTGGGCCGCGGGCGACGAAGTGCCCGCCGAGCAGGCCGTCGGGCTGCTGCGGGCCGCCGGGCGGGACGCCGGCAGCCGGCTCGCGTTCGAGGAGGTCCTCTCCCATCTGTGGCGGGCGTACGAGCGGTCCGCCGGGGCATCGGTGCGCTGCCGGGTGCTCACGGCCCTGGACCTGGGCGGCGCGCTGCTGCACGCGGGCAGGACGGCCGACGCCTGGCCGCTGTTCGAGGGCGCGGTGCGCACCGCCCGCGCGCAGGACGACCCCGAGATGCTGGCCCGCGTCGCCCTCGGCGTCTACAGCGCCGAGGGCTACTGCGCGATGATCCCCCAGGACCAGGCCGACGCCAACCGCCTGCTGCTGCGCGAGGCGCACCGCGCGCTGGCCCGCAGCTCCCACCCGGAGCCGGCCGGCGGCGCGGAGGGCGAAGGAGAGCTGACGGCCGACCAGATGGCGGCGGAGCTGAGCATCACCCTGTCGGTCAGCGCCCGCCGCGGCCAGGACGACGAGGAGCTGGGCTTCGGCCTGTGGACCCGGCACAACGCGATCTGGGGCCTGGGCACGGCCGCCGAGCGGCTGGCGCTGACGGAGGAGCTGATCACGCTCGCCGAGCGGGCCGGGAGCGCCGCGGGGCGGCACATCGCGGTGGCGATGCGCTGGGTGGCGATGCTGGAGCTGGGCGACCCGCGCTTCCCGCACACGTACCGCGGCTACGTCGAGGCCGCCGAGCGGAGCGACCTTCCCAGCATCCGGCACACCCTGGCCATGGACGAGGCCCTCGTCGAGACGCTGCGCGGCGACTTCGACGCCGCCGAGCGGCACATGGCGCACGTCGTGGAGCTGGGCAGGGACAACGAGCACGAGCACTGGATCGAGCTGCTCGACCACCACTGGTGGACGATCCGGATGCTCCAGGGCCGGTACGCGGAGGCGGCCGAGGCGGCGGCGAGGGTCACCGTCGCCGGGCACGGCTTCCCGGCCGTGCTGCAGGCGCTGACGGAGCTGCGCCGCGGCGACCCGGAGCCCGCGCTGCGGCTGGTCGCCGAGGGCCCGCCGACGGACGAGCAGCAAAACCGCGGCTTCTTCCCGCTGTGGCTGCGGCTCCAGGCGGAGACGGCGGCCGCGACACGGGACCCGGAGGTGGCCGCGTCGGTGCGGGAGGCGCTGTCGCCGCACCGCGGGCAGTGGCTCGTGGCGGTCTACGGCTGGGACATGAGCGGCCCCGTCGACTACTGGCTGGCGCTGGTCGACGCGGCGGAGGGCCGCTGGGACCCGGCCGCGGCCGGCTTCCGCGCGGCCCGCCGCTCGGCGGACCTCATGCAGGCCCGCCCGTGGTCGGTGCTGGCCCGCCACGGCCTGGCGCGGGTGCTGCGGGAGCAGGGCGACCCGGCGGCGGAGAAGCTGGCGCGCGAGACGGCGGAGGAAGCGGCCCGCCTGGGCATGAGGCTGGACGCGGACGAGCCCAGGACCGCGCCCCCGCCCTCCGAACCGCCGCCCACGGGCGAGGAGTTCCGCTACGACGGCCGGGTGTGGACGCTGACGTACGCGGGCCGGACCGTGCACCTCCCCGATGCCAAGGGCCTGCGCGACCTGCACACCCTCCTCGCCGCCCCCGGCACCGACCTCCCGGCCGTACGCCTCCTCAACCCGGAGGGCGGCGAGGAACTCCTCGCCGCGCACCGCATGGGCGGCGACCCCGTGCTGGACGCCGAGGCCAGGTCCCGCTACCGGCGCCGCCTGGAAGTCCTCGACGAGGAGATCGACCACGCCACCGCCGCCGGCGACGACACCCGCGCCGCCGCGTACGACCGCGAACGGGCGGCCCTCCTCGACGAACTGCGCGCCGCCGCCGGCCTCGCCGGCCGCACCCGCCGCCTGGGCGACGAGGCGGAGCGCGCCCGCAAAGCGGTGGGCGCCCGCATCCGCGACGCCCTCCGCAAGATCGCCAAGGGCCACCCCGATCTGGCAGCTCACCTCAAGGAATCCCTCTCCACAGGCACCACCTGCACGTACCACCCCCAGAACCCGGCCCCCACCTGGCGCCTGTGAACCAAATCTGGGGCTCCTCGGACTTCCCTATGCTGTAAGCACGAGAGACGAAGGCGGTGCCGGGCCATGGACAAGGCCAATGCGCTGGTTCAGCTGTGGCATGACCTTGAGGTCCCTGACGGGCTGCGGGTCGAACTACTCGACGGCGAGCTCGTCATGCAGGCAAACCCCGGGCACGTTCACGACCTTCCCGGTCGGAGCCTCGTTCGGCACACGCCGGAGCCTTTCGAGGCGTGGTCCGAGCGCGGGCTGCTGGTGGCCGACGACTATCGTCCGCGTGCCGACGCCGTGATCATCAGGAGTGCGGACCGCCCGGCGGACGAGGCGGACGCGGACTGGCCCGCGCAGATCGTGCTGGCCGTGGTCGAGACGGTCTCCAGTACCCGTACGGCCATCAAGCGAGACTGGGAGGACAAGCGGGAGCGCTACGCCTCCGTGGGCATCCCGGTCTACCTTGTCGTCGACCCCAACGACGCGACCTGGCACGTTCTGGAGCTGGAAGGCCGGGTGTACGTCGAGACCGACAAGGGCATCTTCGGCCAGCCACTCACCTTCCCCGAGCCGATGGGCTTCACCGTGCAGACGCACGGCTGGCACCCGTACCGCCCCGCGTCGACGGGCAGCAGCCGTGACTGATTCGGACCAGGGCCCCGAGGACGATCCGCCGCTCCACACGGCCTGGCTGGCCCAGGCACGCGAGGACGCAGAGCGGCTGAGGCACGAGAACCTGTCGGACGAGCCGCCCGCCTGGGAATGACCCGCCTCACCCCTCTACGAGGGTGCGGACGATCCGTGGCAACCGACGTGACAGACCGCCGCTGCCAGCGCTAGGCGCAGGCTCAGCCCAGATCGAGCACCATCACGTCGTGCACATCAGCACCGGCCCAAGGCCGTGCCTCGCCTACCTTCCGGTACCCCCACGCCCGGTACGCGGCCGATGCCGCCCTACTGCCGGGGTGGACGTTGAGCAGGACGCGCTCGGTCCCGATGCCGTGGAGCAGCGTCTCATGGATGCGGCGGGCAATGCCTTGTCCACGCCAGGGTGTGCGCACGGCGAGTTCCATGAGGCCGAACGTGCGGTGGCCGTCCTCGCGCCGCATGTCCTCGGCTACCGGTTCGGTGAGTCGGTCCCACCATCCCGTGTCGGCGCTGAGCGGATACCCGTACGCCATACCGGCCGGCTCACCGTCCCCGGCACTGGCCAGGACGGCACGGAAGCCGGGCTTGCGGGACTGGGAACGGAAGCGCCGGAAGGCGGCATTCACCTCGCTCTCGGTCTCCTCGTACGGTGGCTCCGCGAACGCTTCGGCGTAGATGAGGCGGAACGAGCCCAAGGGCTGTGCAGCGGCCCGTCCGTCCATCGGCTCCACGGCGACGGCCTGTGGTGGTGTCACGTGACGCTCCCTCGGACGGTTGCGCGGATGCGGTCGCCGCAGGTGCGGACCACGGCACTGTCCACTCCGCCCGCGGTCCGCCGGAACTCCCGCACCCTGCTGAGCAGCCGCGGCGAGGAGATGCCTCCCCAGTCCATCAGGCTTTGACGGCCGGACCGCGGAGCAGCGCGGCTATGAGGACGGCGCCGAGCGCGAGGAGTGCGGCAGCCGTGGTGAGCGCGAAGGAGAAGCCTTCGGTCGCCGTGTGCAGGGGGTCGTGCCCCGCGGTCGGCTCGTCGCGGCGGCGGGTGGCCAGTCCGACGAAGACCGCCACCCCCACCGCGCCCCCGACCTGCTGGACGGAGCTGAGGACGGCCGAGCCCAGCCCGGCGTTCTCCCCCGTGGTGCCGGTGAGTGCCGCGACGGTCAGGGCGGGCAGGCTCAGTCCGCACCCGAGGCTGGTCAGGAGCATGCCCGGCAGGACCCCGGAGGCGTAGCCGTCGTGCGGTGCGACCCCGGAGAGCAGCAGCAGCCCGGCCGCGGCGAGCAGGAACGACAGGACGAGGGCCGGCCGCGTGCCGAGCCTCCTCACGGCCCGGGAGGAGAGCCACATGCCGATGAGGATGCCGGCGCCGTACGGCAGGTAGGCGAGGCCGGCCGTCAGCGGGCGGTAGCCCAGCACGGTCTGCAGGTGCACCATCAGCAGGAAGGCCATCGCGTACATGGCGGCGGAGAACAGCAGGGTCGTCCCGTTGGCGACGGCGCGGATCCGGACGGCCAGGAACGACAACGGCACCAGCGGCTCGGCGGTGCGTGCCTCGACCCCGACGAAGGCGCCGGCCAGGAGGACGGCGAGCGCCAGGGGCCCGACCGCGCCCGGGTCGCCCCAGCCCGACTCGCCGGCCCGCAGCAGCCCGTAGACCAGCGACACGAGCGCACCGGTGCCCAGGACCGCACCGGGTACGTCGAGGCGCGCCACGCGCCCGGCCCGGCTCTCGGGGACCAGGCGCGGGAGCAGCACGACGGCCGCCAGCGCCACCGGCAGGTTGATCAGGAAGATCCAGCGCCAGGACGCGAGGCCGGTCAGCGCGCCGGAGATCACCAGACCCGCCGTGCCACCCAGACCCGCGATGCCGCCCCAGACGCCGAACGCCCGGGCGCGCTCCCGGGTACCGGGGAACAGGAGCGCGATCAGCGCCAGCGCGGCGGGGCTGGCCATGGCCGCTCCCGCACCCTGGACGAACCGCCCGGCCACCAGGTGCCAGGGCTCCTGCGCGAGCCCGCAGACCAGACTCGCCGCACCGAACAGGGTCACGCCGGCCAGGAAGACACGTCTGCGGCCCAGCAGGTCGGCCATGCGGCCGAACAGCAGCAACAGCCCGCCGAAGGCGAGGAAGTAGGCGTTGACGACCCATGCCAGGCCCGCGGTGCTGAAGCCGAGGTCGTCGCGCATGCTGGGGAGCGCGACGCTCACCACGTTGTCGTCCACGACGAGCATGAACTGCACGAAGCACAGGACGACCAGGGCCGGTCCGCGGCGTCCGAGGGCCTGGGCGCCGACCGCGGTCGACACCGCCGTCATGCCGGGCGTCCCGTGCTCTGGGACGGACGGTACCCACTGCGGTGGCGCCCGTGGCGCGGAGATGTGATCGGCATACGACGACGCTAGACACCCGCCGAGACGGCCGCGATGCGCTACAGGGCCATGTCATGTCGCGTTGGGGACATAGGCTGGGAGACATGACCGATGCCGTCTTCGGGGCCGTCCCGGTCGGCGTGGGCGCCATCGTCGTCGGGACCTTCCCGCTGGCGTCCGGCCAGTGGTTCGTCCCGCACAGCCACCCGCAGCACCAGTTGGCCTGGGCGCGGCGCGGTGTGCTCGGCGTCGCCGTCGGCGATGCGTACTGGGTCCTGCCGCGCACCCGGGCGCTGTGGCTGCCCGCGGGGGTCGTCCACCGGACCGGGGCGACCCGCGACGCGGTGCTGTGCAGCCTCTACTTCGCGCCGGACAGATGCGGGCTGGACTGGACGGAACCCACGCCGGTCGGCGTCGACGGGCTACTGGCCCACCTCTTCGTCCACCTCGGCGACGAGAGCCTTCCCGACGACGCGCGGCTGCGGGCCGAGGCGGTCGTCCTGGATCTCCTGCGCCCGCTGCCGGCCACCCCCATCGACGTCCCGAGTCCCTCCGACGACCGCGTACGCGCCGTCGCCGACGCGCTGCTCGCCGACCCCGCGGACCCCAGGAGTCTGGAGGCCCACGCGCGGGACGCCGGGGTGAGCCGGCGCACCCTGACCCGGCTCTTCGTCCACGACACCGGCATGAACTTCGACCGCTGGCGCACCCATGTGCGGCTGCGGGCCGCCCTGCCGCTCCTCGCCGAGGGCCAGCCCGTCTCCCGGGTCGCGCACACCGTGGGCTACGCGACGCCGAGCGCCTTCCTCGCGGCGTTCCGGCGGACCGTCGGCACCCCCCCGGGCCGCTACCTCAACGGCGAGGCGCCGCGTATCCCCGGTGGGTGATCACGGCCGGGCCCGGCGCCCGGCGGGGCGGCGGGCCCGTACCGCTCAGGACTGCTTCGGCTCTTCCAGCCGCGGGAACAGGATCGCGCCCTTGGTCACCCGCGCGCCCGCCGGGAGGCGGCCCCACTCGGCGGCCTCCGCGATCCGCTGGTCCGCCAGCGGGCCGAGGGCCGGCTCCGCGCCCAGGGAGGCCCAGAGCTCCTGGGAGGTCCGCGGCATCACCGGGTGCAGGAGGACCGCCACCGCGCGGAGGGCCTCCGCGGCCGTGTAGAGGATCGTCGCCAGCCGGGCCCGGGCCTCGTCGGACGGGTCCTTCGCGACCTTCCAGGGCTCCTGCTCCGTCAGGTACAGGTTGACCTTCTTGATGAAGTCGAAGACCGCCGCGATGCCGCCGGCGAAGTCCAGTTCGTCGCCGATCCGCCGGTCCGCCTCCGCCGCCGCGTGCGCCAGGCCGTCGACGATCACCTGCTCCGCGGCGCCCGCGGCGGGGGCCGCGGGGAGGCCGCCGTCGAAGTACTTGACGGTCATCGCACCCACGCGGGACGCCAGGTTGCCGAAGTCGTTGGCCAGTTCGCTGGTGTAGCGGTGGGTGAAGTCCTCCCAGGAGAACGAGCCGTCCTGGCCGTACTGGATGGCCCGCAGGAAGTACCAGCGGTACGCGTCGACGCCGAAGTGGTCCGTGAGGTCCTGCGGCTTGATGCCGGTCAGGTTGGACTTCGACATCTTCTCGCCGCCGACCATCAGCCAGCCGTTGGCGAAGACCTTGCCCGGCAGCGGAAGCCCGTTGGCCATCAGCATCGCGGGCCAGATCACCGCGTGGAAGCGGAGGATGTCCTTGCCGACGAGGTGGACGTCCGCCGGCCAGGTGCCCGCGAACTTCGCCTCGTCCGCGCCGTAGCCCACGGCGGTCGCGTAGTTGAGCAGGGCGTCGATCCACACGTAGATCACGTGCTTGTCGTCCCACGGCACCCGCACGCCCCAGTCGAAGGTGGAGCGGGAGATCGACAGGTCGTTGAGGCCCTGCCGGACGAAGTTGACGACCTCGTTACGGGCCGACTCGGGCTGGACGAAGCCGGGGTTGGCCTCGTAGAACTCCAGCAGCTTGGGGCCGTACTCGGAGAGCTTGAAGAAGTAGTTCTCCTCCTTCAGCATCTCCACCGGCGTCTTGTGGATCGGGCAGAGCTTCAGGCCCGCGTACTCTCCCTCGCCGTCGAGCAGCTCGCCGGGGGTCTTGTACTCCTCGCAGCCGACGCAGTACGGACCCTCGTAGCCGCCCTGGTAGATCTCACCCTTGTCGTACAGGTCCTGGACGAACTCCTGCACCCGGTCCGTGTGCCGCTTCTCCGTGGTGCGGATGAAGTCGTCGTTCGCGATCTCCAGGTGCTCCCAGAGGGGCTTCCACGCCTCCTCCACGAGCTTGTCGCACCACTCCTGCGGGGTGACGCCGTGCGCCTCCGCGGTGCGCATGATCTTCTGACCGTGCTCGTCCGTGCCGGTGAGGTACCACACCTTCTCACCGCGCTGGCGGTGCCAGCGGGTGAGCACGTCGCCTGCGACGGTCGTATAGGCGTGGCCCAGGTGCGGAGCGTCGTTCACGTAGTAGATGGGGGTCGAGACGTAGAACGCCTTCGTCCCCTGCTGCTCTTCTCCAGTGGCCGCCATGGTCGAAATCCTAACGGCCGCGGACCACCGCACTCATCCGATTACGTACGGTGACCAACCGCTCCTCGTACGCCGCGCATATGCCCCCCGGCGCGGGTTCACCTGGAGTTCAGGTCCGCTTCGCTCCCCGGCGGGACTACGCGCCTAGCGTCCGGCGCGAACTCACAGAATCCGGAGGGGATCGTGCGCAGACTTCTGCCGCTCATCGGCTCGCCGCACCCGGGCGGGCGCTCGGCCATGACCTGTCGCTACCGCTGTGGCGACGCCTGCTTCCACGAGGTTCCGAACACCAGCGACAACGAGTACGCCGGCGACATCGTCGCCCGCGCCGTCTCCCGCCGCGGGGCGCTGCGCGCCGGTGCCGCGGTGACCGTGGTGGCGGCCGGCGCGGGGATCGTCGGGGCCGCCCCGGCGACGGCCGCGCCGACCTCGCCGGCCGGCACCTTCGGCCGCGGGCCGGGCAACGGCGGCGACGCCGCCCGCGGCCTGCGCTTCGACGCGGTCGCGCCCAACACCGACGACACCGTCACCGTCGCCGACGGCTACGAGCAGAACGTCGTCATCGCCTGGGGCGACCCCGTCCTGCGCGGCGCCCCCGCCTTCGACCCGGCCCGCCAGACGGCCGCCGCCCAGGCCGGCCAGTTCGGCTACAACAACGACTTCCTCACCCTGCTGCCGCTGCGCGGCGAGCGCGACCGGCAACTGCTGGTGGCCAACCACGAGTACACCGACGAGCAGCTCATGTTCCCCGGGTACGACCCGGAGAACGTCACCCGCGAGCAGGCCGAGATCGGCTGGGCCGCACACGGCATGTCCGTCGTGGCCGTCCAGGAGGAGCACGGCCGGGGCAAGGACGGCGGCAGCCTCCGCGCCGTGTCGCGGCACCCGCTGAACCGCCGGATCACCGCCACCACCGAGTTCGAGCTGCGCGGCCCGGCCGCCGGCAGCGACCTGCTCAAGACCTCCGCGGACGCCACCGGGCGGCGCGTGCTCGGCACCCTCAACAACTGCGCCGGCGGCACCACCCCGTGGGGCACGGTGCTCTCCGGCGAGGAGAACTTCAACCAGTACTTCGCCAACGCCGGCTCCGTCACCGACCCCGTCGCCAAGCAGCGCCTCGCGCGCTACGGCCTCGCCGGCGGCGCCTCGCAGCGCAAGTGGGAGCAGTTCGACGACCGCTTCGACGTCGTCAAGGAGCCGCAGGAGTCGCACCGCTTCGGCTGGGTCGTGGAGATCGACCCGTACGACCCGGACTCGACCCCCGTCAAGCACACCGCGCTCGGCCGCTTCAAGCACGAGGGCGCCAGCATCCGGCTGACGCGCGACGGCCGCGCGGTCGCGTACTCCGGTGACGACGAGCGCTTCGACTACCTCTACAAGTTCGTCTCCGACAAGCGCATGGTGCGCGGCGACAGCCGCTGGGCGCGCGCCCACAACATGACGCTGCTCGACGAGGGCACGCTGTACGTCGCCAAGCTCACCGGCGACAGCCCGGCCGCCGAGATCGACGGCAGCGGCAAGCTGCCGGCGGACGGCGAGTTCGACGGCTCCGGCGAGTGGATCAAGCTGGCCAGCGGCGACCGCAGCTTCGTCCCCGGCATGACCGCCGAGGAGGTCTACGTCTTCACGCGCCTCGCCGCCGACAAGGCCGGCGCGACGAAGATGGACCGCCCGGAGGACGTGGAGCCCAGCCCGAACAGCGGCAAGGTGTACGTCGCGCTGACGAACAACACCAACCGCGGCACCGGCACCAACGCCAAGGCCGACGAGGCCAACCCGCGCAACGCCAACAAGCACGGGCACATCCTGGAGCTGACCGAGAAGCGCGACGACCCGGCGTCGACCGGTTTCGACTGGCGGCTGTTCCTGGTCTGCGGCGACCCGTCGGACCCCTCGACGTACTTCGCGGGCTTCCCGAAGGACAAGGTCAGCCCCCTCTCCTGCCCGGACAACGTGGCGTTCGACCCGTACGGCAACCTGTGGATCTCCACCGACGGCAACGCGCTGGGCAACCACGACGGGCTGTTCGGCGTGGCGACCACGGGCCGCTACGAGGGCCAGGTGAAGCAGTTCCTCAGCATGCCGACGGGCGCGGAGACCTGCGGCCCCGTCGTACAGGAGGACCGCGTGCTGGTGGCGGTGCAGCACCCGGGCGAGGTCGACGGCGCGTCGTACGAGAACCCGGGCTCCGCGTGGCCCGACGGCCCCGGCAAGCCGAACCGCCCGGCGGTCGTCAACGTCTGGCGCACCGGGGGCGGGCGCATCGGGGCCTGAAGCTTCTCCAGCAGGTGACCCCGATACACCCTTCGGTCCCGTAGCAGAACCTCCGGTTCGACGGGTCGGCGGCTCCGCGCGCACGTGTCGGCGTGCCGCGGGGCCGCGGGCCCGGGTTCCCCGGTCGAGCATATTAGGTTAGCCTCACCTAAGTCGATCGACCGAGGGGAACCCAGCCTTGCCCACCACCGCACCCGCCACCCCGCTCTCCCGCCGCACCCTGCTCACCTCGGCCGGCGCACTCGGCCTCGGCGCGCTCCTCGCCGCCTGCGGCGGCGACACGGCGAGCGGCGGCTCCGGCGGCGGCTGGTCCTTCACCGACGACCGCGGCGAGAAGGCCGCGACCGACCGCCACCCGGAGAAGCTCGTCGCGTTCGTCAGCTCCGCCGCCGCGCTGTACGACTACGGCGTGACCTGCACCGCGATCTTCGGCCCGAGCGAGCCGATCGACGGCAGGCCCAACCCGCAGGCGGGCGAGCTGGATCCGGCCGGGCTGGAGAGCCTGGGCGAGGCGTGGGGCGAGTTCAACGTCGAGAAGTACGCCTCGCTCGGCCCGGAGTTGCTGATCAGCAACATGTTCCCGCCGCCCGACCTGTGGTTCGTCCCGGAGGAGAGCCGGAAGAAGATCTTCGCGCTCGCCCCCGCGATCGGCATCAAGGGCGCGCACACGAGCCTCAGGGAGCCGCTGCGGCGGTACGAGGAACTGGCGAAGGCGCTCGGCGGCGACACCACCGGTGAGCGGGCCGCGGCCGACAAGAAGCGCTTCAAGGACGCCGAGGACCGGCTGCGTTCGGTCGCGAAGGCGAAACGCGGCATCAAGGTGCTGGCGATGACCGGCGACCAGGACAACATGTACGTCGCCGTCCCCGGCTCGTACACCGACCTGCACTACTTCCGGGACCTCGGGGTGGACGTGGTGGCGGGGAAGAAGTCCGACGAGTTCGGCTTCTGGGAGTTCCTGAGCTGGGAGAACACCGACAAGTACCACGCCGACCTGATCATGGTCGACAACCGCACGCAGGCCATGACGCCCGCGGCGCTCGCCGAGAAGCCCACCTGGAACCGGCTCCCGGCCGTCGAGGCCGGGCAGACGACGCCCTGGTCGATGGAGGAGCGCTACAGCTACCGCGGGTTCGCGCCCGTGCTGGAGCGGCTGGCCGACGCCATCGAGAACGCCGACAAGCTCGGCTGAGGAGCGGCATGGCTTTCCCCGAGGACGTACGCCCGCACACCGACACGGGCCTCGACACAGGCACCGACACCGGCACAGGCCCGGGCGCCGGCGCCGGCCCGGCCGCCCCGACGCCCGCCGAGCGGGTACGCACGATCCTGGCGACCGCCGGCTCGCTGACGCTGGAGACCGACGGCTTCCGCTGCGACCTGGTGGGCCTGCACACCGCGGCCCCCGGCCCCGGCGGGCCGCTGCTGCGACTGCGCCCGCCCGCGGACAGCGCGCTCGCGGCCCGGGTGGTCTGCGCCCCGACGGGCGACCTGCCGGTGCGGCTGCACCTGACGGACATCGCGCCGGTGGAGGTACGGGACCGGGTACGGGCCCGGGTGATGCTCACCGGATGGCTGGCGCCGGAGCGGGCGCAGCCGGAGGCGGACCGGCTGGTGCTGGGCTTCGACCCGGCGGAGGCGCTGGTGGTCACGGCGGGAGCCGGCACGGAGGACCCCGGGGCGGCGGTCGTGGACCTGGACGAACTGGCCGCGGCCGCGCCCGACCCGCTGGCGGTCCAGGAGTCGGCGATGCTGCTGCACCTGGCGGACTCCCACCGCAACGCGGTCGACGCCCTGACCCGGCTGCTCAGCCCGTCCGCGCTGCACGGCGTGGTCCGGGTCCACCCCCTGGCGCTGGACCGCCACGGCCTGACGCTCCGCCTGGAACACCCCCGCATCCACCACGACACCCGCCTGCCCTTCGCCACTCCCCTCACCGACCCCGCCGAAGCGGGCCCGGCCATCCAGACCCTCCTCTACGCCGCCCACCACTGCCCCCGTCGCGGCCCCCGCCGGGGCAGGTAGCTGGGCAGTCGTTCCCGATCGGAGCCGGCTGACGGAGAACCGCGGCCTACAGAGAGCTGCGGTACGTGAGGAGCCCCTCGACCCCGCGCAGGAATGTCTCACCGACGGTTTCCGGATCGGTCAGGCAGCCCGCGGCCATGGCGCCGTCCCGCATCATGACGAAGTGCCGGCCGGCGGGCTCCGCGTCGGGTTTTCCGGTGTCGGTGAAGAGTCCGGTGACGGTGTCCAGGAACCACCGCCGGTGCGTGAGGACCGCTTGGTGGACCGGATGGTCCGGATCGGGGTACTCGGCGGCGGCGTTGAGGAACGCGCATCCCCGGAAGCCGTCGCGCCGGATGTCGTCGGCGATCCCCCGGCCGATGATCCGGATGGCCTCCTCGGGAGAGGCACCCTGGTCACGTGCGGCGTTCACACGTGCCCGGATCGCCTCGTCGACCTGCGTCAGGTAGGCGACGAGGAGGTCGTCCTTGCTCCGGAAGTGCCTGTAGAGCGTGGCGCGGGTGACCTGGGCCTCGGCGATGATGCGGTCGACCCCGACGGCGTGCAGACCTTCGGCGTAGAACAGCCCGCTGGCCGTGTCGAGCAGCCGGGTCCGTGCTTCCGACATCCGCTTCCCTCCCGGGATTCCGCCTCCTGAGACGCTCCTTCGAGATTAGCAGATAGAACGGTCGGTCTTGACAAGAGAACAGAGGGTGCTTCACGCTCAGGTGTACCGACCGTTCTATCTCGTAGGGTCGGGATCGTTCCTTGCTTCCAACCAGGGGAGAGACAAGATGTCGAGCTCCATCGAGACCGGCCGTACCGGCATCGCGAAAGACACCGCCGGCGCGACCGACCGGCTGCGGAACCTGTACTACGTCCGCTTCGGGTTCGCCGTGATCTGGGCGGTCCTGGTCGCACTCACCGCTTCGACCCTCAACCCGGCGAGTGTCGCCCTCTTGGTGATCTATCCGGTCTTCGACGTCGTGGCAGCCGTGGTCGACTTCCGCACCCCGGGTGCCCGACCGCGAGCCCTGCTTCGCGTCAACATGGCCCTGAGTCTGCTCACCGCCGTAGGACTGGCTGCCGCCGTCGCCTCGGACATCCCGGACGTCCTGCGGGTGTGGGGTGCCTGGGCGATCACCGCGGGCATCGTCCAGTTGGCCGTCGCACTCTCGCGCTACCGGCTCGGTGGCCAGTGGGCGATGATCCTCAGCGGTGGAATCTCCACCCTCGCGGGTGCCCGTTTCCTCATGACGGCCGACGGGGCGGACTCACTCACCTCCCTCGCCGGCTACGCGACGCTGGGCGGCGTCTTCTTCCTCATCTCGGCGACCCGCCTCCACCGCCGCGCGGCCGAGGCGACGTGACTTGGCGGGCGCGAGCCGGGGCTGAGGGCCGGCGAGGGCGAGGGCGGCTGCCGCCAGGACCGCCGGGAGGGCGGCCAGGGCATAGCACAGGGGGAGGGGCGCGTTGTCGATCAGGAGGCCCGTGGCGGCGGTGGCCGTGGAGGAGCCGGCGTTGAGGGCGGTGTTGACCCAGGCGCCCGCCTTCGTACGGGAGTCGGGGGCAGCCGACTCCTCCGCGATCAGGTACGCCGTCGTGATGCCCGGTGCCACGAAGACCCCGAACAGGGCGGCGCAGCCGAGGAGGACGTACGGGTGCGGGGCCAGGCCCGTGGCGGCGAGCAGCAGGCCCAACGCGCCCGCCAGCACCGGCAGCCGGCGGGTGCCGGGTGCGCGCCAGGCGACGGCCCCGTAGGCGAGCCCGCCGACGGCGCTGCCCGCGGACATCGCGGCGAGGATCCAGGGCACCAGGCCCGCGGCGTCGTGCTCGTCGGCGAAGGCGACGACGAGCAGGTGCAGCGCCCCCAGGCACACCCCCACCCCGGCCACCCCGATGACCGCCTGCTTCATCGGACGGTTTCCGCGCAGGACTCCCGGAGTGGGGCCCGCTGCCCTGCCCGTCGTGGCGCGGGAACCCTTCCCGGCGCCCGCCGCCGGCGACGTGACCAGTGCCAGCGTGCCGCCGAGGATCAGGCCCGCGCCCACCCCCAGGCCCACGGTCGCCGGCGCCACGGTCACGATCGCGCCCACCAGCAACGGCCCCGTCACCAGCAGCAGTTCCTCGGCGACCGAGTCCAGGCTGTACGCGCGCGGCAGCAGCCCCGGCGGCACCAGGTCGCTCCACAGCACCCGCATCACGGGACCCAGCGGCGGCGTCGACGCCCCGGCCGCCGCCGCCAGCGCGGTCAGCCCCGCGGCGCCCGCGCCGCCGCCCGCGGTGACGAGGCCCAGCGCCGCCAGCAGCACCGCGTACGCGGCGGCCATCGGCGGCAGCGCCCGCCGCGGGCCGTGCCGGTCGATGAACCCGGCCCGTACCGGGGACAGGGTCACGCTGGTGGCCCCGAAGCACGCCATGGCGGCCCCCGCCGCGGCGTACGACCCGGTGGCGTCCTTGACGGAGAGCAGCAGCGACAGCGGGACCATCCCGTACGACAGCCGCCCCAGCAGGGCGGCACCGAAGGTGCGGGAGGCATGGGGGATGCGCAGCACAGCCGCGTATGACGGCGCAGACATGGTGACGTTCCTCGGTGAAGGGAGCGCGGCGCAAGAGCGCTCCGAGGTGTGCATGGGCGGCATACGGCCACGCCCGACGGGCGCGGCGGCACCGCTCCTATGCACGGAGGAGGAACATGCGGCCGAACTTAGCAGACGAGGAGGCGGACATGACCGGGCCCGCCCCCTTCCGGTCGGGAAGGGGGCGGGCCCGGTCGTGCTCCGCGTCGCGTTACTTCCTGGCGTACAGGCGCATCGTGATCGGGCCGAAGACCGCCACGATCACGCCCGCCCAGCCCAGCGTCCACGCGATGTCCGAGCCCGGCCACTCGCCGTGCATCAGCTCGCGGACCGCGGACGCGAGGTGCGTCACCGGGTTGTTGTTGACGAACGCCTGGAGCCAGCCCGGCATCGTCGACGGGTCGACGAAGATGTCGCTGAGGAACGTCGTCGGGAACAGGACCATCATGCTGACGCCCATGACCGACTTCTCCGTGCGGAGCAGCAGGCCGAACATCGTCCAGATCCACGAGAACGCGAACGAGAAGACGATCAGCAGCGCCACCCCCGCGAGGACTCCCACCACGCCGCCGTCCGGGCGGAAGCCCATGATGAGGCCGACCCCGACCATCACCACCGACGCTATGAGGTAGCGCAGCATGTCGCCCAGCAGGTAGCCGACCATCACCGCGGGGCGCCAGATCGGCAGCGAGCGGAAGCGGTCGAAGACGCCCTTCTCGATGTCGGTGTTGACGGAGACGCCCGTGTACATCGTGATCATGACGATGCTCATCACCAGGATGCCCGGCAGCAGGTACTGCAGGTAGTCCGAGGTGGAGCCGGCCAGCGCACCCCCGAAGAGGTACGTGTACATCAGCACCATCATGATCGGGAAGGCGGTGACGTCGAAGAGCTGCTCCGGCACGTGCTTGATCTTCAGCACGGCGCGCCAGCCGAACGTCACGGAGGCCGACCACGGACTCGGCGTTGGTGGCCGTTCCTTGGAGACCAGCAGCTCCGCCAGGCTCTCGGTGGTGACCGGCGCGAGGTCCTCGGCATCGGCCTGGGACTTGGCCGTGGTCTGGGTCTCGGTCGCGGTGCTCATGCTGCTGCCTCCTGGGTCTCGGCACCGGCCGGGCGGTCGGTGAGGGCGAGGAAGACCTCGTCCAGGCTGGGCTGGCCCAGCGAGAAGTTGTCGACGGTGATGTCCGCGCGGGCCAGCTCGGCCAGCGCGGCGGCGGCCTGGGCGGCGGCCCCCTTGCCGTTGTCACCACTGCCGACGCGGGCGGTCAGCGCGACGGGGTCGGGCTCCAGTTGCACCTGGGCGCCGGCGAGCGCGCTCTCCAGCAGGGCGACCGCCTCCGCGCGCTGCGCGGCGTCGCGCAGCCGGAGGTGGACGGAACCGGCGCCGACGGACGCCTTCAGCTCGCCCTTGGTGCCCTCGGCGATGACCTTGCCGTGGTCGATGACCGCGATCCGGGAGGCGAGCTGGTCCGCCTCGTCCAGGTACTGGGTGGTGAGCAGGACGGTGGTGCCCTGGGCGACGACCGCGCGGACGATGTCCCAGACCTGGTTGCGGCTGCGCGGGTCGAGGCCGGTGGTCGGCTCGTCGAGGAAGAGCAGGTCGGGGGTGTTGAGGATGGACGCGGCGATGTCGATGCGCCGCCGCATGCCGCCCGAGTAGTTCTTCACCTGCTTGGCCGCCGCCTCGCTCAGGCCGAACGCCTCCAGCAACTGCGCGGCGCGCACCCGCGCGGCCGCGGGCCTGTGCCCGAGGAGGCGGCCGAGCAGCACCAGGTTCTCGGTGCCGGTCAGGTCCTCGTCCACGGAGGCGTACTGGCCGGTGAGGCTGACCCGGGAACGTACGGCGTTGGCGTCGCGGACGACGTCCTTGCCGAAGATCCGGGCCTCGCCGCCGTCGGGGCGCAGCAGAGTGGCGAGCATCTTCACGGTGGTGGTCTTCCCGGCGCCGTTGGGGCCGAGGACGCCGTAGACGGTGCCGCGGGGGACGGCGAGGTCGACGCCGTCCACCGCGCGGGTCTCGCCGAACACCTTCACAAGTCCTGACGTTTCGATCGCCAGGCCGGACGAGTCGTGAGTCATGTGCTTCTTCTCCAGATTCTCCAACATCAGTGATATATGCGGCTTTTGCTACGCCACGTACGGCCGCGCCGCGCGGGCCTCTCTCAGCGCGAGACCCCACCAGGTGAGCTGGTCCAGCAAGGCGCCGGCGGCGCGTACCAGCCCGTCCGAATAGAGGGACCCGCCGGCCGGGAATTTCTCATCGGTGAAGCGCAGGTCGATTCCGACCGAGTCCCGCACGGTGACCGTGTGCAGCTCGGTGAAGACCGACCTCAGGTGCTCCACGGCGCGTACGCCGTCGCAGCCGAAGCCGTACGAGACGAAGCCGACCGGCTTCGCGTGCCACTCGTCGTAGCCGATGTCGATGGCGTGCTTGAGCTGGGCGGGGAAGCTGCGGTTGCACTCGGGGGTGACCACGACGAACCCCTCCGCCCACGCCAGCTCGGCGGTGAACGAGGACATCTGCTCGGTCGGGTGCGCGGGGTAGCGCAGCGGGAGGTCGAAGTCGGCGAGGTCCAGCACGCGCAGGGCCATGTCGCCGCGCTCGCCGGCCAGCTCGTCGAGCCAGTGCGCGACGGCAGGGGGGCGGCAGTCGGGCTCCTCCTGGCCGCCGAGGATGCACGCTATCCGCAGCCGGGCGGACTCGCCGGACGCACCCGAGGGGCCGGCCGCGTCCACGGGGCCGGGCATCTCGCGTACGCCGGACTCGCCGTTCCGCATCGGACACCTCCCGGTCCCGGGCCACCCCGGGCGGTGCGCCCCGGGCCTTCACCCTTCAGGCGCCAGAAACCGGCACGCGCCCGCTAGATCCGATCTAGCGGGTCGCGCGCATCGCCCGCGCGCGGGGCGGGAGCATGCCGCGCACCCCCTCCCGCCTGCACGTTCGCTCCGTGATCGCGCTTTCATCACAGCCGCATAACGGCATCATGTCTGGTCGTCCACTGTTCATCCCTTGCTCACCGAAGCCGCCCCGCACGGCCGACTGCCGCCACTTCGATACAGGACCCGAGTTATGTCCGAATCGATCAGCGGAGAGTTGTGACAGCCCGTGAGCCCGATGCAGACGAAGCGCACCGCCGCCCGCCTGGGCGCCCTCCTCCTCGCCCCGGCCGCCCTCGCCTCCCTCGTGTCCTGCGGCGGCGAGAGCGAGGCGAGCACCGATGAGGACAAGCCCGAGCGGCTGGCCGGGACGGTCCTGATCGACGGCTCCAGCACGGTGGAGCCGCTGACGAAGCTGGCCGGCGAGCGCTTCGGCCGGCAGGAGCCGGGGGTACGGGTCACGGTCGAGGCGTCCGGCACCGGCGGCGGCTTCGACAGGTTCTGCGCGGGCGAAACGGACGTCTCCGACGCCTCCCGCCCGATCAACGACTTCGAGAAGGAGACCTGCGCCAACTGGGACGTGCCGTACCGCGAGCTGACCATCGCCAACGACGCACTCACCGTCGTCGTCCCGCGCGGCAACGACTGGATCGACTGCATCACCACCGACCAGCTCAAGCGCATCTGGGAGCCCGGCTCCGCGCTGACGAGCTGGCAGGAGGTCGACCCCGCCTTCCCGGACGAGCCGCTGCAGCTCTACGGCCCGGACACCGACTCGGGCACGTTCGACTACTTCACCGAGGCGATCAACGGCGAGGAGAAGGCGTCGCGCGCCGACTTCACCCCGAGCAGTGACGACAACACCCTCGTCAAGGGCGTCGCGGAGGACTCCGGCGGCCTCGGCTACTTCGGCTTCACCTACTTCGACGAGAACCGCGACAAGCTGCGCGCGCTGGAGATCGACGCCGGCGACGGCTGCGTCGCGCCCAGCACGGCGTCGGTCCAGGACGGCTCGTACAAGCCGCTGGCCCGGCCGCTGTTCATCTACCCCTCGGCGAAGGCGCTGGAGCGCCCCGAGGTCGAGACGTTCGTCGAGTTCTACGTGGACAGCCACACGGACTTCGCCTCGGAGGCCGGCTACATCCCGCTCAGCGAGGTGCAGGAGAGCGAGCTGGAGCGCGATCTGGCGCGGCTGAAGGAGCACAGCGACCGGTCGGGCGGCGCGGGCGACACCGGCGGGGACGCGGGCGGCTCGGGCGGGCTGTGAGGTGCCCCGGCCACGTGCCCGTACGGCGGTCCTCCACGTGGTCCTCCAGGCGGTCGGAAAGGTGAGCCGCGACACGGTCAGAGGGGCGGAAGGTGTCGTGGATCACGCCGTTCATAACGGGCCGATAACGGCATCACGCACCCCTGTTCCGATGTTCACCTTCAGTTAACCGCCACCACCGGCCGAGTCCGCTGACACCGATTTCGATGAGAGGCGACGAAGGGGGTGGTGACCGACCGATGGACACACCGGCGATACCCGGCCAGCGACACGGGCATGTCCTGCTGCTCGCCGATCCGGACGAACAGGTGGCGCACGATCTTGCGGAGCACCTGGCTGGCCATCAGGTGAAGGTCGTCTTCTGCTCCGACGGGGCGGAGGCGCTGCTCCAGGTCGGCCTGCAGTCCCCCGACGCTCTGCTGGTCAGCGCCAAGCTGCCGCTCGTGCCCGGCGCCCGGGTGGTGGAGGTGCTGCGGCGGCGGAGCGCCACGCCGGTCATCATCGGCGTCGGCCCCGACGACGCGGAGGACGCCGTGGAGGCGCTCACCGCGGGGGCCAGCGCCTGCGTCGCCCGGCCCTACCGGCCGTACGAGGTCCTGAAGATGCTCGGCGTCGCCAGCCCGGCGACGTACGACGTGGACCAGACGGTCGCCTCAGGCCCGTACAGCGTCAACCCCGCCACCTTCGAGGCCCGCGTCGACGGCCGGCTGGTGCAGCTTCCGCTTCGCGAGTTCAAGCTGCTGCACCTGCTGGTGGCCAATGCCGAGAAGGTCGTCACCCGAGACCAGATCAGCGCCGAGCTGTGGGGTGGCAGCGCACCGAAGTCCAACACGATCGCCGTGCACATCCGTCGGCTGCGCGACCGCATCGGGGACAACCCTCACGATCCACGGATCATCCTCACCGTCCGCAACGTCGGCTACCGCTTCGTGCCGCCGACCGCGGACCTCCCCTAGACCCCACGACTGCTTTTGTCTCGATTTGTTATCAAGCCGCTCCTGGAAGTGCGGCCTCAGGAAGGAAAGTCCCCAGTGAAGTCTCAGAGCAAGATCCGGTACCGCACCGCGGCAGGCATACTCGCCCTCTCCAGCGCCCTCGTCCTCTCGGCGTGCGGCTCGGACGACAATTCGGACTCCGGCGACGACAAGGCCAAGGGCGGCGACAAGAGCTCCGCCGCCGCCGGCGGCGACATCGAGTGCGGCGGCAGCGGTGAGCTGCTCGCCTCGGGCTCCAGCGCCCAGGACAACGCCGTGCAGCAGTGGGCGGCCGACTACCAGGCCGCCTGCCCCGACGTGACGGTGAACTACAAGCCGGTCGGCTCCGGCGCCGGCATCGAGGAGTTCCTCAACGGCCAGACCGCCTTCGCCGGCTCCGACTCCGCGCTGGAGCCGGAGGAGGTGGAGAAGTCCAAGGAGGTCTGCTCCGGCGGGCAGGGCATCAACCTGCCGATGGTCGGCGGCCCGGTCGCCATCGCGTACCACCTGGAGGGCGTGGACGAGCTGGTGCTCGACGCCGAGACGCTGGCGAACGTCTTCAACGGCGAGATCAAGCAGTGGAACGACGAGGCCATCGCCAAGCTGAACCCCGACGCCGAGCTGCCGGACACCAAGATCCAGCCCGTGCACCGCTCCGACGAGTCGGGCACCACCGAGAACTTCACCGCGTACCTCAACACGGTCGTGAAGGACGCCTGGCCGGACGAGGCCGACAAGAAGTGGCCGATCGAGGGCGGCCAGGCCGCCACCGGCTCGGCCGGGGTGTCCTCGCAGGTGAAGCAGACCGACGGCGCCATCTCGTACATGGAGATCTCGCACGCCGAGTCCAACGAGCTGAGCACCGTCAAGCTGGACACCGGTGCCGCGGAGCCCGTCGAGGCCACCGTGGAGAACGCCTCCCAGGCGATCGCCGTCGGCGAGCGGGTCGGCGAGGCGCCCGACATGGCGCTGGAGCTGGACTACGCCACCAAGGAAGACGGCGCGTACCCGATCACCCTCGTGACGTACGAGATCGCGTGCGACAAGGGCAACAAGCCGGAGTCCCTGGACGCGGTGAAGTCCTTCCTCGCCTACACCGCCGGCGAGGCCGGCCAGCAGTCGATCGTCGACATCGGCTACGCCCCGCTGCCCGCGGAGATGGCGGCCGAGGTCGCCAAGACCGTCGACAGCCTGTCCTGATCAGCCCTCCCGCCGGCCGGCGAACCACTTCGCCGGGCCGGCGGGGGGCCATCCGGTGCACCGCCGCCGGGACGCGGGCGCTGACCGCGCCGTCGCCCCACACCAGACCGGAGATTCACGTATGACTGCTCCACCCACCGACAGAGAAACCCCCGCCCCACCGCCGTCACAGGTCCTGCTGTCGGACGGCAAGGGCGGCTCCCGCCGCGGCGACAAGGTCTTCTCCGGCCTGTCGAAGGGGTCCGGGATCACGCTGCTGCTGATCATGGCCGCGATCGCCGCGTTCCTCGCGTACCGCGCGTCCATCGCCCTCGCGGACAACGAGGGCAACTTCCTCACCACCTTCGAGTGGGACGCCAACTCCATCCCGCCGAAGTTCGGCATCGCCGTCCTGGCCTTCGGTACGGTCGTCTCCTCGGTCGTCGCGATGGTCATCGCCGTGCCGATCGCCGTGGGCATCGCGCTGTTCATCACCCACTACGCGCCGCGGAAGCTGGCGGCGCCCCTCGCGTACGTCATCGACCTGCTGGCCGCCGTCCCGTCCATCGTCTACGGCCTGTGGGGCGCCCTGTTCCTGGTGCCGCACCTGGTCGGCACGTACGAGTGGCTGGACCGCTACTTCGGCTGGACCGTCGTGCTGTCCTTCGACGGCACCGCGCCGCGCTCGCTGATGACCGCGGGCATCCTGCTGGCCGTGATGATCCTGCCGATCATCACCAACGTCAGCCGCGAGGTCTTCGCCCAGACCCCCCGCCTCCAGGAGGAGGCCGCGCTGGCGCTGGGCGCCACGCGCTGGGAGGTCATCCGCATGACGGTGCTGCCCTTCGGGCGCTCCGGCGTCATCTCCGCCTCGATGCTGGGCCTCGGCCGGGCGCTCGGGGAGACCATGGCGGTGGCCACGGTCCTGTCCCCGTCGGCGCTGCTGTCGGCGGAGATCCTCCAGGCGGGCGGCGGCACGTTCGCGCAGAACATCGCCGCGTCGTTCGGCGAGTCCGGGGAGTTCGGACGGGACGCGCTGATCGCCTCCGGCCTGGTCCTGTTCGTCATCACGCTGCTGGTCAACGGCGCCGCCCGGCTGATCATCGCGCGCCGCAAGGAGTACTCGGGGGCCAACGCATGAGCGCGCAGACCATCGCCGACAAGCGGCCGGTCGACCGGCTCGGCATCCAGCAGCCACGGCTGCCGCGCTGGGCACCGGCGGCCATCGCCGCGGGCGCCACCGGCGTGGCCGTGCTCATCGGCGTGCTCGGCGGCCTGGGCAGCCGGATCCAGTGGGGCCTGATCGCGGCGATCCTCTTCGTCGTCGGCCAGTACGTCATCTCGACGGTCGTCGAGGGCGGCCGGCAGGCGAAGGACCGGCTGGCGACCTCCCTGGTGTGGGTGGCGTTCCTGCTGGCCGTCGTCCCGCTGGCGTCGCTGATCTGGGAGACCGTCAGCAAGGGCATCAAGGTCACCGACGGCTACTTCCTCACCCACTCGATGAGCGGCGTGGTCAACGTCGCGCCCGGCGGCGGCGTCTACCACGCGCTGATGGGCACCGTCGAGCAGGTGCTGATCGCCACGCTGATCGCCACCCCGATCGGGCTGCTGACCGCCGTGTACCTGGTGGAGTACGGCCGCGGGGCGCTGGCGAAGGCGGTGACGTTCTTCGTCGACGTCATGACGGGCATCCCGTCCATCGTCGCCGGCCTGTTCGTCCTCAGCCTGTGGATCATGATCCTGGACTTCGGCTACTCCGGCTTCGCCGGTGCGCTGGCCCTGGCGATCCTGATGATGCCCGTGGTGGTCCGCTCCACCGAGGAGATGCTGAAGCTCGTCCCCAACGAGCTGCGCGAGGCGTCGTACGCCCTGGGCGTACCGAAGTGGAAGACGATCCTGAAGGTCGTCCTGCCCACCTCCCTCGGCGGCATCACCACCGGCGTCATGCTGGCCGTCGCCCGCATCACCGGCGAGACGGCCCCCGTGCTGCTGCTCGTCTTCGGCAGCCCCGCGATCAACAACAACCCCTTCGACGGCGGCCAGGCGTCCCTGCCGCTGTACATCTACCAGCAGTGGGGGGCGGGCACCTCGGCGTCGTTCGACCGCGCCTGGGCCGCCGCCCTGGTCCTCATCGTCTTCGTGATGATCCTCAACCTGCTGGCCCGCGGCATAGCCCGCTGGAAGGCCCCGAAAACCGGCCACTGACGGCCATAGGAGAAGTGATCTGACATGGCCAAGCGCATCGACATCAGCGGCCTCACCGCCTACTACGGCGACTTCAAGGCGATCGAGGACATCTCGATGGCCGTCGAGCCCAAGTCCGTGACGGCCTTCATCGGCCCGTCCGGCTGCGGCAAGTCCACCTTCCTGCGGACCATCAACCGCATGCACGAGGTCATACCGGGCGCGCGCGTGGAGGGGAAGGTGATGCTGGACGACGAGAACCTCTACGGCACCGGCGTCGACCCCGTCTCCGTACGGCGCGTGGTCGGCATGGTCTTCCAGCGGCCCAATCCGTTCCCGACCATGAGCGTGTACGAGAACGTGGCCGCGGGCCTGAAGCTCAACGCCCGCTACAAGAAGTCCGAGCTGGACGACGTCGTGGAGAAGTCCCTGCGCGGCGCGAACCTGTGGAACGAGGTCAAGGACCGCCTGGGCCGTCCCGGTTCGGGCCTGTCCGGCGGCCAGCAGCAGCGCCTGTGCATCGCCCGCGCCATCGCCGTCGAACCGCAGGTGCTCCTCATGGACGAGCCCTGCTCCGCCCTCGACCCGATCTCGACCCTCGCCATCGAGGACCTCATCGGGGATCTGAAGACGCGGTTCACCATCGTGATCGTCACGCACAACATGCAGCAGGCGGCGCGCGTCTCGGACCGTACCGCGTTCTTCAACCTGGCCGCCGTCGGCGAGCCGGGCCGGCTCATCGAGATCGACGACACCGACAAGATCTTCTCCAACCCGTCGGTGCAGGCGACCGAGGACTACGTGTCCGGCCGCTTCGGCTGAGCCGAGGACTCCGGCCGGAGTCCCCCGGGACCCCGGCCGGCCGAGCCGTCTTGCGGTGCTGCCTGGCGGTGCCTCCGCAAGACACCAGGGCCCGCCCCGCACCCGGGGCGGGCCCGCCCGCTCACTCCTCCGCCAGCGCCGCCTCCGCGGGGCGCGCCTGGAGCGCCGCCCAGCCCGGCACCAGCGTGGCGGTCAGGGCGAGGGCCACGGCACCGGCGACCACCGCGGCGTAGATGGACAGCGGTCCGGTGGGGACCATGCTGTCCGCCGCGGCGTGGCTGAACGGCACCAGCGCGGTGGCCGCGGCCGCCGTGCCGAGGGCCACGCCGATCCCGGCGACGATCAGCGCCTCGATCGTCAGCATCCGCAGCACCTGCCGGCGGGTGGCGCCGGCCAGCCGCTGCAGCCCGAACTCGCGGCGGCGGCCGGAGACGGAGAGCACCAGGTTGTTGACCACGGAGATCGCCGTGTACGCGACGATCATGCCGACCATCAGGTAGTTGACCCACGCCTGGGTCTCGGTGTCCTTGATGTTGGCCTCGATCAGCGCGTCGCGGTCGGCGACGGCGGTGCCGGGGTGGTCCGCGAGGGTCTTCTCCAGGCTCGCCGTCAGTGCCGCCGCGCTCGTGCCGTCCTCGGCGCGTACGAGGATCTGCTGCGGCAGCGCCCCGTCGGTGTGCCCGGCGAGAAGGCCGGCGGGCACGAACGCGGTGTCGTATCCGGCGCGGCCCTCGAAGAGCACGGCGATCCGCAGATCGACGGCGGCGCCGTCGCCGAAGCGCACCTCGACGGTGTCGCCGACGCTCCGGCCGTCCGCCGCACCGGCGGGCAGGGCGATCGTCCGCCCGGTGAGGTCGGCGACCTCCCCCATAGCCCTGCGGGCATGGGCGGTACCCCCAGCCTCGACCGGGTCCAGGGCGGTGGTGCGGGCGGCGCCGCGGGCGTCGATGCCCTGCAGCGGTACGCCGTCCTCGTCGCCGACGCCGTCGATCCAGCCGGTGCTGGTCACGTACGCGCCGGCCGCGGCGACGCCCTCGGTGGCGCGGACGTCCGCGGTGAGCGCCGGGTCGAGGGTGCCGGAGGCGGAGTCGACGACGGCGTCTGCGCGCAGGTTCTGCGCGTACGCCTCGCGGGAGGCGTCGGTCTGCGTGGTCTGCAGGTACAGGTTCGCGGTGGCCATGGCGACGGCCAGCATCACGGGGGTGACGACGCCCGCCATCCGGACGGCGCGGGTCCGGGCGGTGACGACGGCGAGTTCTCCGCTGGCGCCGGTGACGGCCCTGACCGGTCCCGAGATCAGCACGGTGCACAGCTTCGTCAGGCCGGGGCCGAGGAGCGCGAGGGCGATGGCCGTGCACAGCACGGTGGGCCCGGCGGTGCTGGCCGCGATCGGGCCGTCGAAGAGCACCCAGGTCAAGATGGCCAGCGCGACCGCGCCGGCGAGGAAGAGCAGGGCCGCCACGATCCGCGTCGGGGTCGCCCAGCGGGTCCGTACCGTCGACTCCGCCATCGCCTCGACGGCCGTGACCTTCACCCCGCGCCGGCCGCCGAGGAAGCCGCCGAGCAGCGAGGTCAGCAGCAGCGCGCCGGCCGCGGCGACCGCGGGGATCCAGCCCTGCTCGTACGTGACGGCCCCCGACACCATGCCGCTGCCGGTGAACTCCTCGAACAGCCGCTCCCCCGCGGGCGGTCCGGCGAACCGGCCCGCCACGCCGGCGACCAGCGCGACCATCAGCGTCTCGGCGAGCAGCAGCCGGCGCAACTGGCGCGGGGTGGCGCCGACGGTGCGGAGCAGGGCGAACTCGCGGCGGCGGCGCTCGACGGACAGCGCGACGGTGCCGGAGACGACGAAGACCGCGACGAGGGTGGCCATCCCGCCGAAGGCGCCGGCCAGCGCGATCAGGTCCTCCTTGCGGGTCAGCACCTCGGGGTACTCGACGGCGCCGCGGTCGTCGCCGGAGACGACCTTCGCCGGGGTCTGCGCCTGCGCGGTGCGGTCCGCGACGACCTCGCCGAGGCGGTCCTTCAGCTCGCCGTGGTCGGTGCCTGCCGCGGCGGTGACGGCGATGTCGGCGACGGCGGGGGAGAGCGCACGGGCGTGGTCGTCGGTGAAGAACACGGCGCCGCGGTCGACGGCGTGCGCGGTGCGGACCACGCCGGTCAGGCGGTACGCCTCGGCGCCGCCCTGCGCGGCGACGCGCACCTCGTCGCCGGGGCGCACGCCGTACGCCCTCGCCGTCGCCTCGTCCAGCACCACGTCGCGGGGGCCCGCCGGGGCCCGGCCGGCGGTCAGCTCGTACGGGGTGACGGCCGCGGAGGACCAGCCGTGGGCCTGCGCGTCGGGGGCGTTTGCGGAACCGAGTACGGCGGCCTCGAAGACCCGCTCGGGGACGGCGCGCTCGACGCCGGGGACGTTCCGTACGGCCGCGGTCAGGGAGTCGTCCAGCGCGGGGCGCTCGGGGAGGACGGCGGTCTCGTCGCCGCGGGGCAGGTCGCGGTCGCCGGTGACCACGAGGTCGGCGCCCGCGAGGCGCTGCGCCGGCGCGTTGTTGCGTATGCCGGTCTCCAGCAGACCCCCGCACGTCATCACGATGACGGTGCCCAGGAAGAGCGCCAGGAAGGTCGCCGAGAGCGCGGCGGTTCTGTGGCGGAGCGTACGGATGGCCATGGCCCACATGGGACGGTTCCCCTCTGCGATGTCGATGACATCAACCTAGGAATTCGCGTCCGTTCGCCCCATGGGATGCCCACCCGGCTCCGGGGTGTACCTGGCACCACCACGGGCCGGGGGCCCGCCGGGCGCCCCGGCCCGTACGTCGGTGTGGAAGCCTGCTCTTTACGTGCGCTGCCTACTTGGGCTGGGGCTTGCGCAGCTCGATGTGCAGCTCGCGCAGACGGGCCTCGTCGACCTCGCTGGGCGCGCCCATCAGCAGGTCCTGCGCGTTGCCGTTGAGGGGGAAGGCGATCGTCTCGCGGATGTTCGGCTCGTCGGCCAGCAGCATCACGATGCGGTCGATGCCGGGCGCGATCCCGCCGTGCGGCGGGGCGCCGAAGCGGAACGCCCGCAGCATGCCGCCGAACTCGCGCTCCACCTCGTCCTTGCTGTACCCCGCGATGCCGAAGGCCTTGTACATGACCTCCGGCTCATGGTTCCGGATCGCGCCGGAGGACAGCTCGACGCCGTTGCAGACGATGTCGTACTGGTACGCGAGGATGTCCAGCGGGTCCTTGCTCTCCAGCGCCTCGATGCCGCCCTGCGGCATCGAGAACGGGTTGTGCGAGAACTCGATCCCGCCCGTGTCCTCGTCCTTCTCGAACATCGGGAAGTCGACGATCCAGCAGAACCGGTAGACGTCCTCGGCGAACCGCCCGGCGCGCTTCGCGGCCTCCACGCGCACCGCGCCCATGATCTTGGAGACCTCGTCGGTCTCGCCGGCGCCGAAGAACACCGCGTGCCCGGCTTCCAGGCCCAGGCGCTCGGTGAGCACCCGCACGTTCTCCTCGGTGAGGAACTTCGCGATCGGGCCCGTCAGCGCGCCCTCCTCGCCGACCCGCACCCAGGCCAGGCCCTTGGCGCCCTGCTCGACGGCGAAGTCGCCGAGCGCGTCGAAGAACTTGCGCGGCCGGTCCTGCACGGCCGGCACCGGCAGGGCCCGTACGTGCTTGCCCGCGAACGCCTTGAACTCGCTGACCGCGAAGACGTCCGTGACGTCCGACAGCTCCAGCTCCGCCCGCAGATCCGGCTTGTCCGACCCGTACTTGACCATCGCCTCGCGGTACGGGACCCGCGGGAACGGCGACGTGACGTGCCGGCCGTTGCCGAACTCCTCGAACAGCTCCGTCATCACCTTCTCGATGACGGCGAAGACGTCCTCCTGCTCGACGAAGCTCATCTCCATGTCGAGCTGGTAGAACTCGCCGGGCGAGCGGTCGGCGCGGGCGTCCTCGTCGCGGAAGCAGGGCGCGATCTGGAAGTAGCGGTCGAACCCGGCCATCATCAGCAGCTGCTTGAACTGCTGCGGGGCCTGCGGCAGCGCGTAGAACGTGCCGGGGTGCAGCCGGGAGGGGACCAGGAAGTCGCGGGCGCCCTCGGGGGAGGTGGCCGAGAGGATCGGGGTGGTCAGCTCGTTGAAGCCGAGGGCCGTCATCTTCTGCCGGATGGCCGTGACGACGGCGGTACGCAGCATGATGTTGCGGTGCATGCGCTCGCGGCGCAGGTCGAGGAAGCGGTATTCGAGCCGGCGCTCCTCGCCGACGCCGTCCTCGGCGTTGATCGTGAACGGGATCTGCTCGGCGGCGCCGAGCACCTCGACGGCGCCGACCTCGATCTCGATCTCGCCGGTGGGCAGCTCGGGGTTGACGTTGTCCGCGCCGCGGGAGACGACCGCGCCGTCGATACGGACGACGGTCTCCTTGGTGAGGTGCGCCAGCGCCTCGTTCGCGGGGGTGCCGGGGCGGGCGACGAGCTGGACGATGCCGTGGTGGTCGCGCAGATCGATGAAGAGGATGCCGCCCAGGTCGCGCCTATTGTGCAGCCAGCCGGACAGGCGGACGTCGCTGCCGACGTCGCTCGCGCGCAGCTCACCACAGGTGTGGGACCGGTACCGGTGCATCATCCATCCAGTTCGTCGGACTCGTCGTCTTCGGCCTGCGCTCACGGCCGGAGATGTGGTGCCGGGAGGGCACCGATTCGGCCATGAGGGTGTTCAGCCCGCCAAGACTACCGCCCCCGTCCTCCCCGGCCGCACGCGGCCAATCACCCTAAAATAGGGCAATGCGCACCGAGGAGGTCCTGGCTGCCGTCGGCACCGGGGTGTGGAGCTGGGACACCGCCTCCGGCACCGTGACCATGGACGCCGAGGCCGCCCGGCTCGTCGGGCTGCCCGCACGGCCGACGGAGACGACGGCGGCCAACGTACGGGGCCGCTGCCACGGGGTCGACTACGTCGAGCTGGCCGGGGCGATGGACCTGGCCCGCACGGAGGGCACCGTGGCGGAGGCGACGCTGCGGATCGTGGACGAGCGGGGGACGGAGCTGCGGGTCGTACGGACCCGGATGCGGCCGTTCCGCGGCGGTGAGCCGGCGGAGGGGGGACACGGCACGGACCGGGCGCCCGGCGCCGCACCGGACGCGGGCACGGGCGGCGGCCCCGCCACCGACACTGCTCCCGCTCCCGAGTCCGGCGACGTGGTCATGTCCGGCACCGTGCAGGAGGTCGTCGAGCCTCCCCCGGAGCGCTCCGCACCCGGGCGGTACCCCCAGCCCGGCGCCGGCGCCGGCACCTCCCCGCCGTCGCCGCTGACCAGCGACTGGCGGCTGTCCCGCGAGGCGTTCCTGCTCGACGCCGGCCGCGCGCTCGCCGAGTCCCGCGGCACCGACCAGGTGCTGCGTGTCGCCGCGTCCCTGTCGATGCCCGGTTTCTCGCCCGACGGCATGGCGGTCTTCGGTGTCGAGGGCACCTACCTCACCTTCATCGGCCAGCACGGCTACCGCCCCGAGGACGAAGAGCCCTTCACCGACATCCCCCTCGACTCCGACTACCC
This sequence comes from Streptomyces sp. B5E4, assembly GCF_039871555.1. Lineage (NCBI taxonomy): Bacteria > Bacillati > Actinomycetota > Actinomycetes > Kitasatosporales > Streptomycetaceae > Streptomyces > Streptomyces sp. B5E4. Next base: position 33,212 of record NZ_JBDPMI010000029.1, on the reverse strand, counting down.
CGGCGCCGTCGCGGTCCGCACCGGCCGCGCCATCTACATCGCCGACCGCGAGGAGTACCGCCGCCGCTTCCCCGAGGCGTGGCGGCTCGCCGGCCGGCTGGGCCGGCGCTCGTGGGCGTACGTACCGCTGATCGTGGCCGGCCGGGTCATCGGCGTGTGGCTGGCGGCCTTCTCCCACCCCGCGCCCTTCACGCCCGACGAGCGCTCCGTGCTCACCACGATCGCGCGCATGCTGGCGCAGGCGCTGTCCCGCGCCCACGTCCACGAGTCCGAGCGCGAGCTGTCCGCCGGGCTGCAGCGCAGCCTGATGCCGGAGGAGGTGCCGCCGACGCCGGGCATGACCGTCGCCGCGCGCTACGTGCCGACCGGCGGCGGGCTGGAGATCGGCGGCGACTGGTACGACGTGATCACGCTGCCGGGCGGCAGGACGGCCGTGGTCATCGGCGACGTCCAAGGCCACGACGTACGCGCCGCCGGGCTGATGAGCCAGTTGCGCATCGCCATCCGCGCGTACGCCTCGGAGGGCCACCACCCCGACGCCGTACTCACCCGCGCCTCGCACTTCCTCACCCAGCTCAACCAGCGCGAGGGCCTCGAAGGCGACTCCCCGCCCGACGACGCCGACCCCCGCTTCGCCACCTGCCTCTACATCAAGGCCGACCCGGCCACCGGCACCCTCTACATCGCCCGCGCCGGCCACCTCGACCCGGCCATGGGCATCGGCGACAGCACCCTCCTCGTCCGCCCCACCGAGGGCGGTCTGCCCCTCGGTGTCGTCGAGGAGCCGGACTATCCCGTCACCCGGCTGGTCATGGAGCCGGGGGAGCTGATGCTGCTGTGCAGCGACGGGCTCATCGAGACCGGCGGCCACGATCTGGAGACCGGCCGCGACCGGCTGCGCCGGGCCTACGCCGGGCACGTGGGCGACGACCTGGAGACGCTGGCGGACGCGCTCATCGACGCCGTCAGCGGCCCCGGCTCCCACGCCGCCCCCGGCCCGCACGTGGAGCGCCGCGAGGACGACATCGCGCTCGTCCTCCTCCGCCGCGACCAGCCGCCGCGCGAGGGCGAACCGGGCGCCGCCCCCGTCACCGGCCGCCACATGCACCTCACCGTCCCCCAGGCGGAACAGCAGCGCACCGCGGACGCCCGCCACGAACTGCGCGCGATGCTCTACGACTGGTCCACCCCCGCGCAGGTCGACTCCGCGGAACTGGTCCTCTCCGAACTGATCGCCAACGTCCTCCTGCACACCGACAGCGACGCCGACATCAGCGCCGACGTCGACGGCCCCCACGGCAACCGCACCCTCCGCGTCACCGTCTCCGACGCGGACACCGGCCTCCCCCACCTCCGCCACCCGGGCGAAATGTCCTCGTCGGGGCGCGGGCTGTTCCTGCTCCAGGAGCTGTCGGGCGAGTGGGGGACGGAACCCCGGGGTGACGGCAAGGAGATCTGGTGCGAGTTCCACGAGGAGGACCGTCCGGCCCTCTGACGCGGTACGGCCGGGCGGCGGGAACAGGCGTGCTCGGCGGGCGGAGAACACCCGGGTGACCGGTGCTCCCACCGTCTGCACGGCTGCCTCGGCCACCCTCACCCGCTCGCCCGGGGCGCGGCGCCGAAGGGCGATCCGGAAGCCGTCGACGCCGCTGTCCGGCCAGTGCTCCGGCGCTACGGCCGGCACCGCGAACCGGGCCGGCAGGGTGCCGGTACCGGCGTGGGCGGGAGCGCGTCGTCCCACCCACGCCGCACGGCGGCCGGCTACCCGTTGTGCTTGGCCGTGTAGCGGATGAAGTCGTCCACGGCGGCGGCGAACTGCGGCGCCTGGTCCTCCTGGAGGAAGTGGGCGGCGCCTGCCAGGACGGTGTGGGGCATCCCCCGCGCGCCGGGGATACGGCTGCTGAGCGCCGTGTGGTCGCCCCGGGTGACGTGGTCCAGCTCGCCGAACAGGCACATGAAGGGGATACGCAGCTTCTCCAGCCTCCGCCACGCGTCGCGGATCACCGGGTTGGCCTCGTCGTCGGCGGTGACGGGGATGAGCACCGCCCAGCGGCGCACGCCGTGGAGGTGCGGGTCGGTGGGGAACGGCGCGTCGTAGGCCGCCGTGATCTCAGGGGTGAGGTCTGTGGCGGTGAAGTCCTGGACGACGTCGCCGGGCTTGAAGTGCTCGGTGCGCTGGGTGTACTGCAGCCAGGTGGCCAGGTACTGCCAGCCCGGTCCGAGGTCCTTGCCGCCCTCCTCCAGCCCCGTGTTCGAGGCGACCACGCGGCGGAAGCGATTCGGGTGTGCCGCGAGCAGGAGCAGGCCGAGCAGGCCGCCCCAGTCGTGGCAGACCATGGTCACGTCGCGCAGGCCGAGTCGGTCGAAGACGATGTGGCGCAGCCAGTCGAGGTGGCTGTCGTAGGTGTAGGCGAAGCGGTTCGCGAGCTTGTCGGATTTGCCGAAGCCGACCAGGTCGACCGCCACGCAGCGGTGTCCCGCGGCGACCAGCGGCGGGATGACGTGCCGGTAGAGGTAGCTCCAGGAGGGGTTGCCGTGGAGGAGCAGGACGGTCTCCCCGGAGGCGGCGGCCGGATCGGCGGGCCGCTCGTCCACGTAATGGACGCGCAGCCGGCTGCCGGCGCCGTCGTTCGCGTCGATGGTGACGTAGTTCGGGCGGAAGGGGTAGTCGGTCAGGCCCTCGAACTGTTCGTCGGGTGTACGCAGCACGGCTCGGACGGCAACGGGGCCCGGCCCTCGCTGCCCGGTGGCCGACGCCCCCGGCGCGCCGCCCAGCAGGGCCGTGCCGCCCAGCACGGCCGCGCCGGCGACGAAGGTGCGGCGGGCCGTAGGGGAGAGGGCGCCGGTGGTGTCCGCGGAGTCTGCGGGACCGGCGGCTGGCTGTTCTCGGTTCACGGTGTTCCTCGGTCGTTCGGGTCGTCCCGTCGTACGGGCTTGTATCTGAGAGGCGGGCCGGATATCCCGGCGTGACGCCTGGGCAGCGGATGTGACCCGCGTCTCGCGGCCGACGGGAGCAGGGCGGGCACGGCCGCCTTCAGCCGGTTCGGATCGCGGCGGAAGGCTGGCGTGCGCGGCGTGCGCGGCGTGCACGGTGAAGTCGGTGCGCGGGCGCACCCCGCCGGCCACGGCGGTGGCTTCCTTCCCCTTCTCAGGCGTGGTCGGCGGCGGCCACGGGCCCGGATCCTGTTGCGGCGCCCGTGTCGGTGGCCGCCTCGGCGCCGGGAATGTCGTCTGCGGCGGGTAGCCCGTGGCCGGCCGGGGACGGACCGACGTGGCGCTTGACGGCGAGGCAGGCCACCGCCCCCGCTGCCAGCACCGCGACCGAGACGCCGATCGTCGGCCCCATCGCATCCACGAAGCCCTGGCCGAAGACCTGCCCGCCCAGCTCCTGCATCCGTGTCGCCACCGCGTCCGGGATGTCGGCCGGCAGGTCGGCGGCGGCGTTCTGCGTGGCTCCGACATCCCCACCCGCCGATCCGGAGTCGGCGAAGCCGGCGACGAAGTCGTCCCGGTAGTCCTCGGGCAGCGCAGTGGCCTGCCGACGCGCCTCATCGGTCAGGGAGGCGGCGATCTGCGTCTGCAGCACAGCACCGATCACGGCGCCGGCCAGCACGGAGCCCACCTGCCGCAGCGAGTTGTTCAGCCCGGAGGCGGCGCCCGTCAGCCCGGCGGGCACGTTGCGCATCACCTCGGTGGCCATGGGCGCGAACGTGCATCCCGCCCCCAGCCCGATGAGTCCCAGTCCCGGCGCCACCGTCGTCCAGCTCGCGCCGGGCTCGGCCGCGGACACCACCCAGAACAGCCCGGCACCCCAGGCCAGCAGCCCGGTCATGAGGATGTACTTGCCACCGATCCGGTCGGCGAAGGCGCCCGCGGGCCCGGCGGTGACGATCGAGCCGAGCGCCATCGGCAGCAGCACGAGACCGGCTTTGAGCGGGCTGAAGCCGAGCACCGACTGCAGATAGATGGTCAGCGGCAGCAGCATGCCGACGATGCCGAACGACACCGCGATGCCGACGAAGTTGACGAGGGCGAAGTTGCGGTCCTTGAACAGTGAGAACGGCACCAGCGGCTCGTCGTCCTGCCGCCCGCGCTCGTAGGCCAGGAAGGCCACCAGCAGCGCGGCGGACGCGCCCAGCAGCGCCACGATCCAGCCGTTCCAGTCGTAGCGCTCGCCCTCGATCAGGGCGAAGGCGAGACAGAGCAGGGCGGCCGAGGCGAGTGCCACGCCGGGCAGGCCGAGGCGGTGCCGCTCGGCGCGCCGCGTGTCCGGGATGAGCGCCACCGCGAGGAACAGCACCAGCGCCCCCAGCGGCAGGTTGACCAGAAAGATCCAGCGCCAGTCGAGCTCGCTGATCAGCGCGCCGCCCAGGATCGGCCCCAGTGCGCCGGACACGCCGGCGACCGCGCCCCAGATGCCCATGGCCACGCCACGCTTGTCGGCCGGGAACACGTCGGCGATGATCGACAGTGTCTGCGGCATGAGCATCGCCGCACCCACGCCCTGGACCGCGCGGAACGCGATCAGCTGCGCCGGGTCCTGAGCGAGCCCGCAGGCCAGGCTGGCCAGCGTGAAGAACGCCACGCCGGCGGCGAACAGATTTCGTTTGCCGCGCAGGTCGCCGAGCCGCCCGGCTGTGATCATCAGTACGGCCAGGGCCAGCGTGTAGGCGTTGACCACCCACAGCACCTCATCCAGTGAGGCGTCCAAGTCCTCGACCATGTCGGGAATCGCGATGTTGACGATCGTCAGGTCGATGAGCGTCATGAAGAACCCGAGGGAGAGCGTTGTCAGGATCGCCCACGGGTTGCCGCGCCACTTTCTCAGCACCGTTCCTCCAGTACCCCGTGCCGTGACCCTTGTGGCGCACGGCTCTGCGGTCTGGGAGGGCCGGCCGACCGGTGGGCGTGACGCGGCGGTGACCGGGTGAGACCCATGTCACACTTGCCCATGGGATGTCACGTTCTGGGCGGCGCCTGACCTCTGGGGGGAGTACGAGCGAAGGGAGGCGACGCATGTCCCGGAAGAGAGCGCAGAGCGGGCCGGAGAACCGGTCACCCGGCACCGGGGGCGGCCTGCCGACAGGGTCGACCCGCCAGTTCACCGACCATCGCGAGCTGCTGTTCTCGATCGTCTACAACATGCTCGGCAGCGTCGCCGACACCGAGGACGTGCTGCAGGAGACATGGCTGTCGTGGGCCCGCAGGGTGCGGCGCGCCGAGGACGACGAGATCACCAACCCGCGCGCCTACCTCGTTCGCATCGCGGTCAACCAGGCCCTGTCGCGCCAGGAGAGTATCCGGCGGCGACGCGAGACCTACGTCGGGCCGTGGCTGCCCGAGCCGCTGCTGGACCCGGCCGTGGAAGCGGCGGCGTCCCAGGCCGCGGACGGCGCCGAGCAGGCCCTGCGCACCGAGTCGGTGTCGATGGCCCTGCTGGTGGTACTGGAGACGCTCACCCCGCTGGAGCGTGCGGTGTTCGTCCTGAACGAGGTGTTCGGCTACGCCCACACCGAGATCGCCGAGGCCATCGAACGCAGCCCGGCCGCCGTACGGCAGATCGCCCGCCGGGCGCGCTCGCACGTCCATGCCCGCCGGCCACGCTACGACACGCACCCGCGCGTGCGGCAAGAGGTCACCGAACGCTTCGTCGAGGCGGCTCTGGGCGGCGACGTGGATCAGCTCATGCAGATCCTTGCCCCGGAGGTGACCGTGTGGACCGACGGCGGCGGCAAGGTACGCGGGGCGGGCCTGCGCCCCGTCCACGGCCGCGACCGGGCTGCGCAGATGCTGGCGCACTACGGCACGCACCGCGCCCACCGGGAGGACGTGGACGTGGAGTACCGCACCGTGGGCGGGGACGCCGCGGCGGTGGTCTTCCGCGGAGACTCGCCGTACGTCGTCATGGTGATGGACCTCACCCCGGAAGGCGACCAGGTGTCGGACGTCTACATCGTCACCAACCCGGACAAGCTCGCCGGCATCTCGCCGGACGGCGATCCGGTGGAGTGACGCATCGCCGCGGTGCGCGGCGGATCATCGCCCGTCCGCATCCTGTGGACGGGCCCGGCAGGTACCGGCCGCGGGGCAGGCCGTGCCGTTCACAGGAGAACGTGATCGTCACGTTCCTCTGTCAGGGACAACGCCGCCCAGACGCATTTGCCCGGCGTCGTGGGGTCGGCGTCGTCCGGTTCGTCCGTGCCGACGCGGCGGGTGCCCCAGCGGTGCGCCAGGACCGACACGATCGGCAGCCCACGACCGAACTCCTGATCGTACGAGGGGTGGCGGACGTAGGGTGCCGCCTTGGACCCGTCGTACACCTCGATCACCAACTGATCCGCGAGGCGAAGGAGCCGTACGCGGATGTCGCCGACGCCGGCGTGAGCCGCGCCGACACCGATGCCGACGGCGTGGCGGACCGCGTTGCCGACCAATTCGCTGACCACTTGGTCGGCGGGCCAGACCAGGGCGTCCAGGCCCCAGAGCTGCAGTCGGTCGTTGACCGTTGCGCGGGCGGTCGGAGCGGACTCCGGGATGCACGGCATGTCCCACGTGGCGATGTGGTCGGCCGGGATACGGCCGAGCGTCAGCGCCAGCAGGGCGGCGTCATCCGGACGGGTCTCGGGGAGCAGCGTGGCCATCGCGGAGTGGCACAGGTCATCCAGCCACGGCGCGCGCCGGGCCGGGTCCGACGGCAGGGGGGTCGAGACGGCATGGCGGGTGATCACCTCCGCCAGCCGTGCCGGATCCGGGTCGTCCAGACCGAGCAGCCCATCCGTGTACAGGGTGAGAAGCGTCCCGTCGGGCACGGTGACCTCGGCCACCTCCGGTGGCACGTGCGGCAGCCCCAACGGCTTGCCGATGGGCATGTCCAGAACGGCCGGCGGCCGGCCGGGCGCCATCATCAGCGGAGGCGGGTGTCCGGAGCTGGTCAGGCACAGGACGCCGGTTGTCGGGTCGTACAAAGCGAGCAGGACCGTGGCCCGCACGCTCCCCAGCCTCAGCGTGACGTCGTTGGCGTAGGCGAGCAACTCGTCGGGCACGAGATCCATGGCCGCGATGGCCGCAATGGCCTGGCGGAGGATGCCCATCACGACCGGCTCGTCGATACCGTCGCCGACGACGTCACCGACGACGGCCAGGGTGCGGCCGCCGGGCAGGGCGATGGCGTCGTACCAGTCGCCGCCGATGCCCGCCGTACTGGCGGTGCGGTACTGCGCGGCCGCGGACGCCGCGGTGAGCGCGGGCAGCCGGCCCGGCATCAGCTCGCGTTGCAACCGCTCGGCCCGCTGCTGGGCTTCCCGGAATTCAGCGGCCCGCGCGAAGGCTGCCGCGACGGCCACCGCGACCGTGCCCAGCAGGGCCTCCGCCTCCCCGTCGAAGACGCGGGGGGCGTGCCAGCCCAGGACCACACTGCCGACCTGCGCGTCAGCCGTCACCAGCGGCACGATCGCCCACGCCTGGCCTCGGCCCATGCGGGCGAGCGGCACCAGGTGCGGCCACCGCTCGGCGAGCTCTCCGACGGACTTCACGAACTGGATCTGCGCGGAGGCGACGGCGCCGGCCTCCATGCGCTCCTGCCAACTGAGCGTGGCGACCTGGCGCAGGAACTCCGGCGAACATCCGCGCGAGCCGGCGACCTGCGGTTCCGGCCCGGTCAGGTCATGGATCAACGCGCTGTCGGCGGAGAGCAGGGGCACCACATGGGTGAGGACGGCGTCCACGACGTGCCGCGGAGTGCGCGCCTGGATCAACGCCGCGTTGAGGCCGGTCAGGCGGTCGCGGCGCTCGGCCGCCGCCTCGGCGGCCTCCGCCTTGTCCGTCACATCGGTCAGCGTGACGACCACATAGTCGGTGATGCCGACGGCGTTTACCTCGTAGTGCCCGAGCCCGCCGGAATCGCCGCGGAACGGCTCCCAGGAAGTCACCGTCTTGCTGGCGGGGCGGCCCGGAGCGGCCCGGGCAGCGGCCAGGACGTCCGGCACTCCCTGTTCGCGAAGCTCGGGAAACACCTCCCACGGGACACGGCCCACGATCTCGACCTGCCGCAGGGCCGCCACCTCGCGTGCGACCGCGTTGCACCAGGTCACGTGGTCGTCAGCGGCGATCACGTAGGTGGGCAGCGGGTAGGAGTCGGTCAGTCCGGCCAGCCACGCCTCCGAGCTGCGGCGTTCCGTGATGTCCCAGACGTAGCCGGCCATGCGGACGAGCTGCCCGGTGTCGTCGTGCTCCCACCAGGCGCAGACCATCAGCCACGAGAGCCGACCGGCGGAGTCCTGCACGCGGTGCTCCACCACATATGCCGAGTCCTCACGCCGGGAACGCGCGATCTCCTGCTCAACCTGACCCCGGTCGGCGGGGTAGACGTGAGCCAGCCACGTTTGGATATGGCGATCCCAGTCATCCGGATCGATTCCGGCCTTGACGAGTAGCGATTCTGCGACCTCGTCAGGTTCGAGCAGTCCCGTGCTCAGGTCCCAGGACCAGCGGCCGGCCCGCACCGTGCGCATCAGCCGGCGCTCGGCGGGGATCTCGTCGGTGCCGATCTCCCACCACTGATGAGTTCCGCTGCTGCGCCAGCGCCGGGCACCGGCCAGCCGGTCCCCGACCAGGGCGGCCACCTGGCCCAGGTAGTGGACGCGGTCCCGCGGCGGCTCACGGCCGGCCAGGACGGACAGGGCGCCGATCACGTCGCCGCCGGCCCTGAGAGGCACGGAGAGCACACCCCGCGGGTGTCCCTGCGTTCTGTCCGGGGTGGGGGGCGAAACCTGTGACCAGACAGGACGCCCGGTGGCGATCGCGCGGGCCGGGGCGAGCCCGGGCGTGGCCGCGTCGCTGAGATGGTCCCACGCTCCGGTCAGGTCCGGGGGCAGGCCGATGACCGCGGCCAGGTCGAGCGTGCCCGGCTCACGACCGGCCAGGTGGACCAGTCCGCCCAGGCCGACCGCTCCGGCGACCGCATGCGGCAGAGCCAGCCCCAAGACCTTGGTCACGTCGGCGTCGGCGGGCAGACCGGCCACCCATCTCAGTCGCAGGTCATCGTCTATCGCCGCGCCGGGCGTCTCGCCGGGTCTGCCACCCCGCCCGGACTCGGAGTGCATCGCTGCTTCGCCTCCACCAGCGCGTACACGCGAGGACCATGGACGGAATCGCACATCCCAGGCGCGCTGTGCTCGCCATGGTAGTCAGCTACCCGGACATTTTCTGCCATTGCACCACAGACCGGGTGACGCAAGGGGTCCGGTGGTGCTGGGACCGCTGCGTGTGCACACCGTCGCAGTCAGCGGGTAGACGTCTGCGCTGGCCGCGTCGGTGGCGTGGCCGCCATCGGGGCGATCTCGGTGGGCGGCGCCGGGGCGACGGCTGCACAGCCGTTCGCCTCTGCGACGGAGGACCGGGGGCGCGGGTTCACCCGTACATGCGGCGCATCGCGAAGTCGACCATCTCCTCGACCGCCTTCGCGTCCACGACCATCCGGTGATCACCCTCGATGTCGAGCACGAAGCCGTACCCCGTGGGCAGCAGGTCGATGACCTCCGCGCCGGTGACCGTGAAGTACTTCGACTCCCGGCCCGCGTACCGGCGCAGCTCCTTCAGCGAACTGAAGAGCGGGATCACCGGCTGCTGGGTGTTGTGCAGGGCGAGGAAGCCGGGGTTGTCGCCGCGGGGGCAGTAGATCTTGGAGGTGGCGAAGATCTGCTGGAAGTCCTCGGAGCCGATGGCCCCGCCGGTGAACGCCTTGACCGCGTCCGCGAGCGACGGCGGGGCGGGCTGGGACGGCTCGGGGTAGAGGGGCTGCTCGGCGTAGCCGGGGGCGGGCTGGTCGTACGGCCCGGGGGGCGCGGCGTACTGGTGCCCCTGGGGGTGCCCCGGCGGGGGCGCCTGGGGGTGGCCCTGCGGGGCGCCGTAACCGGCGGACTGGTCGTAGCCGTACATGCATTCAAGCCTAGCCGCGTCGCGGGGGTGCGGGTGGGGACTCCGCCAGTCGGAGTGATGTGACAAGAGGAGGGTTGCGTTTTATTACTGGCGGGTAGCATCATGGGTGGTCGCTGATCCCTTATGCCTGATACGGAGCCTGCGCATGGGCCACTACAAGTCGAACCTCCGGGACATCGAGTTCAACCTCTTCGAGGTGCTGGGCCGCGGCGACGTCTACGGCACGGGCCCCTTCGAGGACATGGACACCGAGACCGCGCGAAGCGTGCTCACGGAGATCGCCCGGCTGGCCGAGAACGACCTGGCCGAGTCCTTCACCGACGGCGACCGCAACCCGCCGGTCTTCGACCCGGAGACCGGCACCGCCCCCGTCCCGGCGGCCTTCAGGAAGTCGTACGAGACCTACATGGACGCCGAGTGGTGGCGCCTGGGCCTGCCCGAGGAGATCGGCGGCACGGCGACGCCGTCGTCGCTGATCTGGGCGTACGCCGAGATGGTGCTCGGCGCGAACCCCGCCGTGTGGATGTACGCCTCGGGGCCGGCCTTCGCCGGCGTGCTCTACGACGAGGGCACCGAGGAGCAGCGCAAGGCCGCGCGGCTGATGGTGGAGCGGCGCTGGGGCTCGACGATGGTGCTCACCGAGCCGGACGCCGGCTCCGACGTGGGCGCCGGGCGCGCGAAGGCGCTGGAGCAGCCCGACGGCACGTGGCACATCGAGGGCGTGAAGCGCTTCATCACCTCCGGCGAGCACGACCTGTCGGAGAACATCGTGCACTTCGTGCTGGCCCGCCCGGAGGGCGCCGGGCCCGGCACGAAGGGGCTGAGCCTGTTCGTCGTGCCCAAGTACGACTTCGACTGGGAGACCGGCGAGCTGGGCGAGCGCAACGGCGTCTACGCCACGAACGTCGAGCACAAGATGGGCCTGAAGGTCTCCAACACCTGCGAGCTGACCTTCGGCACCTCCTCTCCCGCGGGGACCCCGGCGAAGGGCTGGCTGCTCGGCGGCAAGCACGACGGCATCCGCCAGATGTTCAAGATCATCGAGTTTGCGCGGATGATGGTCGGCACGAAGGCCATCGCCACCCTCTCGACCGGCTACCTCAACGCGCTGGAGTACGCGAAGGAGCGCGTCCAGGGCCCGGACCTGGCGCAGTTCACCGACAAGACCGCGCCGCGCGTGACCATCACGCACCACCCGGACGTGCGCCGCTCGCTGATGACGCAGAAGGCGTACGCCGAGGGCATGCGCGCCCTCGTCCTCTACACCGCCTCCGTGCAGGACACCATCCAGGTCCGGGAGGCCGCGGGTGAGGACACCTCGGCGCAGCACGCGCTGAACGACCTGCTGCTGCCCATCGTCAAGGGGTACGGGTCGGAGAAGTCGTACGAGCAGCTCGCCCAGTCGCTGCAGACCTTCGGCGGCTCCGGCTATCTGCAGGAGTACCCGATCGAGCAGTACATCCGCGACGCGAAGATCGACACGCTCTACGAGGGCACCACCGCCATCCAGGGGCAGGACTACTTCTTCCGGAAGATCGTCCGCAACCAGGGACAGGCGCTCACCTCGCTGGCCGAGGAGATCAAGAAGTTCCTGGCCGAGGCGGTCGGCGGGGAGCAACTGGCCGCCGCGCGGGACGAGCTGGCCAGGGCGGCGGTGGACCTGGAGGCCATCGTCGGGGTGATGCTGGCCGACCTCGCGGCCACCGAGAAGGACGTGAAGTCCCTCTACAAGGTGGGGCTCAACACCACCCGCCTGCTGCTCGCCTCCGGCGACGTCGTGATCGCCTACCTGCTGCTCAAGGGCGCCGCGGTGGCCGCGGAGAAGCTGCCGGCGGCGGCGCCGAGGGACGTGGCGTTCTACCAGGGGAAGATCGCGGCGGCGAATTTCTTCGCGCGCAACGTGCTGCCGGGGGTCGGCGTGCAGCGGTCGCTGGCGGAGAGCACGGACCAGTCGCTGATGGAGCTGGACGAGGCCGCGTTCTGAGGCACGGGACGGGCCGGCGGAAGGCCGGTGGCGTACGGGCCGGGAAGCAGGGGCCCACGCGCTGAGACGGGCGTCGTATCCGGGCCCGGGTCCGGATACGGCGCCTTTTGACGACGACGAAGGCGCCGGATCCGGACCCCCGGAGGGCTCGCAGGGGGCGGGGTCAGTCCCGGTAGCCCCAGGCGGCGGCGTACTCCGCCAGCTTCGGCGACAGCTCGGCGGTCCCCTCCTCGAAGGAGCGGGCCGCCTGGATCCGGCCGGACTTGATGTTGTCGCTGCGGTCGCCGAGGTTGGGCCGGAGCCGGCCGTGGTCCTGCTCGCCGTACGCCAGCATCGACTCCTCGAACTCCACCTCCAGGTACGCGCACACCTCGCGCATGACCCGCTCCGGGTCGGAGGTCAGGTCCTCGTACGTGAGGGTGTGGCCGTCGAGCGCGGATCGGGCCCGCTCCAGCGGCTCGAAGTACTTCAGCGCGTTCGCCTCGTTCTGGGCGCGGGTGGAGGTGTTGGACTTGCGGTTGTCCAGCGAGCTGACGACGCCCTCGGGATGGCGCAGCAGGAACAGGAACTTCGCCTTCGGCCAGGCGTGCGTCAGCCGCTCCCAGGCCCACACGTTGCCCGGGGTCTTGTCGACGACGATGTCCTTGCCGCTGCGCTCCAGCTCCAGGTGGAGCACCCGGTCCCAGAGCACGTGCTCCAGCTCCACCTTGTCCAGGCCCAGTTCGTGCATGGACTGGTCGGAGAAGCCGGGGGTCAGCTCCACGCCGAGGGTGCGCAGGTGCAGCTCGTGCGGGGCGCGTATGCGGGAGTGGCTGTTGAGCAGCATGCGCAGCAGGGTGGAGCCGGAGCGTACCGGCGCGAGCACGAAGACCGGCGCCTCGACCTGCCGGGGCATGGGGTCCACCCCGTAGTCCAGCGCGACCGTCTTCTTGGGCGGGCGCGGGCCCTTCGGCCCGGCCTCCTCCGGCGTCTTCTGCGGCGTCGCGGCGCCGGGCGCCACCTGGGCCGCCTCCGCGCCCGGGACCGGGCCCGTCAGCTGCCGCGGCGGCCGGAGCGCCTCGCCCAGCAGGCGAGCTCTGCGCTTGATACCCGTGTTCACGACTCCCATGGCGCCTCTGCCACCCTTCCTCGCACCGTGCCTGCCCGTCACTCCCCCCGTGCGGACGGCCGGTGCCTCACTGGCAACAGGCGACGCGCACCCGGAAGAACGTAGGACAACGATTCAGCAAAGGCAATGGCTCGATTCCGCTTCTCACTCACGTCTTAGGCTTTGCCCATGACGTCTGTTTCCCCGCCCCGGTTCGACCGCAGCCACACCGATGACCTCGCCGGTTACCTCACCGCCTCCCCCACGCCGTACCACGCCGTGGCTGAGGCCGCCCGGCGGCTGGAAAAGGCCGGGTTCACCCAGCTCCGGGAGACCGACGCCTGGGACGCGACGGCCGGCGGCCGCTACGTGCTGCGCGGCGGCGCGCTCATCGCCTGGTACGTGCCGGAAGGCAGCGCCCCCGAGACGCCGTTCCACATCGTCGGCGCCCACACGGACTCGCCCAACCTGCGGGTCAAGCCGGTGCCGGACACCGGCGGGCACGGGTGGCGGCAGATCGCGGTGGAGGTCTACGGCGGGCCGCTGCTCAACAGCTGGCTGGACCGGGACCTGGGGCTGGCCGGCAGGCTGACGCTGCGGCCCGGCGCGACGCGCGCCGGCGCGGGCGACGGGGACGGTGCGGGCGCGGACCGTTCGGGCGCGGACGGCTCGGGTACGGGTGCGCACGGGCCGGGCGGCGCCGAGGTGCGGCTGGTCAACGTCGACCGGCCGCTGCTGCGCGTACCGCAGCTCGCCATCCACCTCGACCGGGGCGTGGTCTCCGAGGGCCTCAAGCTCGACAAGCAGCGCCACTCGACGCCGATCTGGGGCCTCGGCCCCGTACACGAGGGCGACCTCGTCGAGTTCCTGGCCGCGGAGGCCGGGGTCGCACCGGGCGACGTCATCGGCTGGGACCTGATGGTCCACAGCGTCGAGCCGCCGGCCTACCTCGGCCGCGACCGCGAACTGCTCGCGGGCCCGCGCATGGACAACCTCCTCTCCGTACACGCCGGCGTCGCCGCCCTCGCCGCCGCCGCGACGGCCGGCACCCCGCCGACCACGATCCCCGTGCTGGCCGCCTTCGACCACGAGGAGACCGGCAGCCAGTCCGACACCGGCGCGGAGGGGCCCCTCCTCGGCACCGTCCTGCGCCGCACCGTCGCCGCCCGCGGCGGCTCGTACGACGACACCGCCCGCGCGCTGGCCGGCTCCGTCTGCCTCTCCTCCGACACCGGCCACGCCGTGCACCCGAACTACCCCGAGCGCCACGAGCCCGGCCACCACCCGATGCCGAACGGGGGCCCGATCCTCAAGGTCAACGTCAACCAGCGCTACGCCACGGACGGCGCCGGCCGCGGGATCCTCGCCACCGCCTGCGAGCGGGCCGGGGTGCCGTGGCAGACGTTCGTCTCCAACAACGCGATGCCCTGCGGCACGACCATCGGCCCCCTCACGGCGGCCCGCCACGGGATCACGACCGTGGACATCGGGGTGGCCATCCTCTCGATGCACTCGGCGCGGGAGCTGTGCGGCGCGGAGGACCCGCACCTGCTGGCCGGCGCGCTGGCGGCGTTCCTGACGGAGTGAGCCCCGTGGGCCTCCTTTCGTAGCCATGGGCGTGGGCCTGGGCATGCGGGCGGCCGTGGCCTGAGCGGCTTCGGCACGGGGCATCGCCCGCACGGCGTCACGCGTACGGCCTGATGGCCACCGTGGCGTCGAGTTCGAGCCGGTTCTCCCCCGCCGGGGCCGGCAGGTCGAGCACCCGGTCCAGGATCCGGCCGCCCAGGCGTCCGCAGCCTTCGGTGCGCGGAGCGGTGAACTCCGTGTCCGCGGCGGCGAAGGAGACCATCAGCGGGTCCTCGGATATCACCTCCGTGGGGCGGGTGTCCTTCAGCACGAGGTGGATCGGCTCCGTGGCCGCCCCGCCTATGGAGCAGCCCTCCGGCAGCAGCGGGCCGCCGACCGCGAGGGTCAGGTCCAGCTCGCCGCGGCGGACGTCGTCGGCTTCGAAGTCGCTGAAGCCCCCGTACCGCGGGGTGAGCGTCAGCGGCGTCCCCCCGACCCGTACCGGCTCGGCGGTCATCTCGCCGAACACCTGCGCAAACGCGCCGTCCACCCGGCCTTCCGCGAACGTCAGCGTCATCGGCCGGTCGATGGGCTCGTCCACACCCCCGACGCGCAGCCGCCCCGTCGCGTGCATCACCTCGCAGCGCCAGGTCCCGGGATCGGCGCCCGCGGGCAGCTCGTCCGCCGCCGGGCAGGCGCCGAAGTCGAACGCGGGCCCGGGCGGGGCGGGGTCGGCGACGGCGCTTTCCGCGGAGGCGGGGGCGGCGCCGGCGGTGAGGACGGCGAGCAGGGCGGTGAGCGCGGTGGCCGCCAAGCGGGCTGCGCCCGTCCCGTACGACCTGCGGTTCCAGTTCTTCGTCATGCCCGCAGCATTACAGAGATTTCTCTGCAAAGAAAGCTCTGCAGAGGAACCTGTGGATAAACTGCGGGCCATGACGGACGAGCGGCACACGGTCAGCAGCCCGGAGGCGCTCAAGGCGCTCGCGCACCCGCTGCGGCTGCGCATCCTGCGCCACCTCTCGGTGCACGGCCCGGCGACATCGACGACGCTGGCGGCGGCGCTGGACGAGAACACCGGGACGCTCAGCTACCACCTGCGCATGCTGGAGCGCGGCGGCCTCATCGAGGACATCCCGGAGCGGTCGGCGGGCCGCGAGCGCTGGTGGCGGGGCGTACCGGGGCTGGACATCCGGCGCCCGCCGATGGACGACGTCACGGCGGGGGAGCGGGCGGTCATCGCGGAACTGGACCGGCTGCGCGGGGCGGAGGACCTGGAGCTGGCCCGGCGGTTCCTGGCGGGGCAGGGGGGAGAGGGCGACGACTCCGAGGAGGGCTGGCTGCGCGGGTCACGCGGGATGAGCCACCTGACGAAGGAGCAGCTCGACGCCTTCCACGACGACTACCTGGAACTCCTGGCCAAGTACCGCCACACCCCGGAAGACGCCGCCCCGGGCGCCCGCCCGGTCCACCTCCGCTGGTTCGGCATCCCGGCCGACTAGGAGGCGGGCTCCTCGTCCAGACCCGCCAGGATCAGGGGCAGGCGCCTCGCGCCCGACTGCGTGATGCGGATCGGGACGCCCCAGTCCTGTTGGTGTACGTGGCACGCCGGGTACTCCACCGACGGGTCGTCGTCGCAGCTTGCCGCCACTGCCGAGACGTGCAGTACGCCCTCCGTCGGGCCGTCCGGGGACAGGGACACCTCGCGGGTCAGGTCCGTGCCCGCGCCCTCGCCCGTCGTCAGGAGGGACGGCGGGGTGGCGCTCACCAGCAGGCGGGTGGCCGGGCCGTAGCGGGTGTCGAGTTTCTGGCCGGGCGGGGGGCGGAAGACGATGTCGAGCGACAGGGTGCCGGGGGCCACGTCCGTCGCCGCGCGCTGCGTGCGGTGGGCGACCGGGGGGACGCTGACCGCCGCCTCCGGGAGCCGCAGGCGGGTCAGGCGGTGGCGGGCGGACTCGACGACCACGATCTCGTCGCCGTCGACCACCGCGTCCGAGGGCTCCCGCAGGTCCGTCGCCAGCGTGGTCACGGTGCCGGTGGCCGGGTCGTAGCGGCGCAGGGCGTGGTTGTACGTGTCCGAGACCGCCACCGAGCCGTCCGGCAGCGCCGTGACGCCCAACGGGTGCTGCAGCAGCGCCCCGTCGCCCGGACCGTCGCGGTGGCCGAAGTCGAAGAGCCCGGTGCCGACCGCCGTGTGCACCCGGGACGGCCGCCCCGGACCGCCGCCAGACTCCAGCCATCGCAGCGCCGACGTCTCCGAGTCCGCGATCCACAGCCGGCCGTCCGTCGCCGCCAGACCCGAGGGCTGCGCGAACCACGCCTCGTCCGCGGGCCCGTCGAGCAGCCCCTCGTTCGTCGTGCCGGCCGCCGCCCGCACCGTGTCGGTCTCCGGGTCGTACGTCCACAGTTGGTGGACCCCCGCCATCGCGATCCACAGCCGGCCCTCGAACCACGCCACGTCCCACGGCGACGACAGGTCGACCTCACGCCCTCGTCCCGACGTCGGCGTGCCCTGCCACCACTGCCGCCCGGTCCCCGCCAGCGTCGTCACCGACCCGCCACCGAGGTCGACGGCCCTGACCGCGTGGTTCACGGTGTCCGCCACCGCCACCGCCCCCGACGGCAGCAGCGCCAGCCCCTGTGGCTCGTTGAAGCGCGGCGCCGCGCCGTCCGCGAACCCCCGCTCCCCGCTCCCGATCGCTCGCACCACCGTCTCGCCGTCCGGCTCCAGCTCCACCAGCCGGTGCCGCGTCGTGTCCGAGACGAGCAGGTTGCCCGACGGCAGCCGCAGCGCCTTCCCGGGGAACCGCAGGTGCGTCGCGACCGGCTCGGGCGCGATGTACGGACCGTCCCCCCGCCGCAGCGTGCCCTTCGCCGCGTGCTCGTCCTCCAGCTCCGCGACCAGCCGCCCGATGGCGTGGACGTGCCCCTCACCGGCGTGCTGCGCGACGACGTACCCCTCCGGGTCGATCACCACCAGCGTCGGCCACGCCCGTACCGCGTACTGCTTCCACGTCGCCAGCTCCGGGTCGTCGAGCACCGGGTGGTGCACCCCGTAGCGCTCGACGGCGTCCACGACCGCCGCGTGCTCGGCCTCGTGCACGAACTTCGGCGAGTGCACGCCGACGACGACCACCGTGTCCCGGTGCTTCTCCTCCAGCTCGCGCAGCTCGTCCAGGACGTGCAGGCAGTTGATGCAGCAGAACGTCCAGAAGTCCAGGATCACGATGCGGCCGCGCAGCGCGGCGAGGCTCAGCTCCACCCCGCCGGTGTTCAGCCAGCCGCCCCTGCCGACCGGCTCGGGAGCCCGCACCCGGGCACGTTTCGCCATGAGCAGAGCCAACCACACCCCGGGCGCACCCATTCCCCACGGCCCACGCCGGGCGCCGGGGCCCGGCGTGGCCCCGGCCCTACGGCCGCCCCAGCACCCGGTCCCGTAGCGCGGGGAAGTCCTCCCGCGTCCGCGGCACCCGCGCCGGATCCAGCTCCGCCCGCAGGACTTCCTCGTCCTCGCCGGCCTCCGCCAGGATCTCGCCCCACGGGTCCACGATCATGCTGTGCCCCGCCTGGTCGACCCCGCCCGTCGTCCCCGCCGTGCTGCAGGCCAGGACGTACGCCTGGTTCTCCACCGCCCGCGCCTGCGCCAGCAGCCGCCAGTGCGCGCGGCGCTGCGCGGGCCAGCCCGCCGGGATGACGAAGGTCTGCGCGCCCTTGTCGGTCAGGGCCCGGAACAGCTCGGGGAAGCGCAGGTCGTAGCAGGTGGCGAGGCCTAGGACGGTGTCGGGGAGGACCGCGGTGACGACCTCGTCGCCTGCGCCCATGAGGACCGCCTCGCCGCGGTCGAAGCCGAAGCGGTGGATCTTGCGGTACGTGCCCGCCGGCGCGCCGTCCGGCGCGAAGAGCAGGCTCGTGTTGAACAGCGTCCCCGCGGCGTCCCGCTCCACGAGCGACCCCGCGTGCAGCCACACGCCCGCGTCCCGGGCCGCCGCCGCCATCGCCGCCGCCGTGGGCCCGTCGAGGGGCTCCGCCGCGGCCGCGAAGTCGTCGAAGGCGAACGCGCCCACGTGCCACAGCTCCGGGAGCACCACCAGCGCGGAGCCCGCCTCGGCACGTACGAGCGCCGCCGCACGGTCCCGTCGGCTTTCCACGGTTTCCTCCGGATCCACCCGAATCTGGATCAGAGAAGCGCGCACCTTACCACCACCTCGAAGCCCAAGTCGTCTGCCTTACCGCATAATCGTCGCCCGAAAGCACTGCCGGGGCACCCGCGCGCAGCGTAACTTAGGGCCTGCCGTGCATCTCGCGAACGATCCCGTAAGGGGTAGTGTGACCGTCCACTCCAGCCTCCAGCCGTCCATCGATGCCTGGGCCCACTCGGCCGAGGCCATTTCCGAACTCGTGGCACCGCTCTCCGAGGGGGAGTGGAGCGGTCGAAGCGGCCTGCCGGGGTGGTCCGTACGGGATGTCGTCTCCCACATCATCGGCGCCGAGTGCGAGGCACTCGGCGACCCCCGGCCGATCCACAACCTGCCGGCCGACCTCATGCACATCACGGGCGAGAAGGCGCGCTACGTCGAGGTGCAGGTCGACACGCGGCGCCACCACACCGCGCCGGAGATGACGGCCGACCTCGAATACACGCTGATCCGCCGCCGGCGCCAGCTCCGCGACGAGAAGCGGGCACCGGACGCCAGGATGCGCGGGGCGTTCGGCAGCGAGATGACGCTCGCGGAGCTGACGCACTACCGGGCCTTCGACATATGGGTGCACGAGCAGGACATCCGCCGCGCGCTCGGCAAGCCGGGGAACATCGACTCCCCCGGCGCGCACCTCGCGCGCGACGAGCTGCTGGCGCGGCTGCCGAAGGTGGTCGCCGACGACGCGGCGGCGCGGCCGGGGTCGATCGTGGTCGTGGACGTGACGGGCCCGGTGGAGTTCATGCGGACGGTACGGGTCGGGGAGGACGGCCGGGGGTCCGTCGACGGCAGCGTCTCGCTCGGGCCGACGGTCACGCTGACGACGGACTGGGAGACGTACCTGTGGCTGGCGACGGGCCGGCTGCGGGCGGCCGCGGCGGCCGACCGGGTGAAGGTGGAGGGCGACGCGAAGCTGGCGGAGTCGGTCCTGCGGCACTTCACGGTGACGGACTGACGGCGCGCCGCACGGCCCGCGGTCCGTACGACGGCGCCCCGCAAGCGCCCGTACGGGCCCGGGTGACGCTGCCGCCTCACTCGTAAGGGGGCAGCCCTCATCCGACCGGCACAGCCCGGCGGGCGACCCGCGCCCGGCCACCCCAGGCTGATCATGTGAGCATCAGCCAGGAACAGCTTCTCCGCTGCAGCGTCGCCGTCGACATCGGGGCCTCCCGCACCCGCGTCTATCTCAAGGGCATCGGCCTCGTCGTGGACGAGCCGAGCGCCGTCGCCATCAACACCCGCACCGGCGCCCTGGTGGCCGTCGGCGGGCAGGCCGACGCGATGACCGGACGCACCCCCGACCACATCCAGGTCGCCCGGCCCGTGGGGCCGAACGGCATCACCGACATCGAGATGGCCCAGCGCATGCTGCGCCACCTCATCCACGCCAAGGTCCGCAGATCCTGGCGCTTCCACCCCTCGCTACGGGCGGCGGCGTGCACCCCGCACGACGCCGAGCCGCTGACGCAGCGGGCGATGATCGACACGCTGGCGGGGCTGGGCGCCAGGCGGGTCGTCCTCGTCGACACCCTCATCGCCACGGCGGTGGGCTGCGGGCTGCCGGTGCCGGCGGCGGAGGGCACGATGATCGTGGTGTGCGGTGCGGCGATGACCCAGATCGCGGTGCTGTCGCTGGGGAACGTGGTCGCCGCCGAGAAGGTGCCGGTGGGCGGGCAGGCGGTGGACCGGGCGCTGGTGGAGCACCTGCGCATCAACCACGAGGTGATGCTGCGCAGCCACACCGTCAGCCAGGTGCACCGCGAGCTGTCGCTCGCCGGCGCGCAGGGCGCGGCGACGCTGGAGGTGCTGGGCCGCGACGTGGTCTCGGGCCGTCCGCGTACGGTCCAGGTCGACCCGGCGGCGGTGGGACAGGCCGCGGGCGTGCCGATGCTGGCGGTGCTGGACGGGATCCGCTCGGTGCTGCGGCGCTGCCCGCCGGATCTGGTGGCGGACATCGGGGACCGCGGGATCGTGCTGGCGGGCGAGAGCGCGACGATGCCGGGTCTGGAGACGATGCTGCGCACGTCGGTGGGGCTGCCCGTCCACATCGCCGAACGCCCGGACGTGGCGGCGGTGGTGGGCCTCGGCTCCATGGTCGAGAACGGCGCTCCCCCGGAGTCCATCCCCGACGCGACCTCGGGCCCGGCGGGCTTCCACGAGCCCGGCCCGATGACCAAGCCCGCCCCGCAGCCCAACCAGACCCCCGAAGTGGCCACGGAGGTCGCGACGGACTAGCCGCGGACCCGTGACCGACCGGCCGGGCCCGCCTTACGCGGGTACGTGGACGGCCGAGACGCGGCTGGCGACCAGGCGTTCGCGTTCACGCCGGTGGGCTCGCCCGCGCAGGCGCAGGATCTGCGTCGTGCCCAGGATCTGCAGGACGAAGATGCTCGCGAAGGCGATGCCGTAGCGGTCGCCGGTCGCGTCCAGCAGCAGGCCCACGGCCAGCAGGGTGGTGATCGACGCGGTGAAGCCGCCCATGTTGACGATGCCGGACGCCGTGCCCAGCCGCTCCGGCGGGTTCGCCGGGCGGGCGAAGTCGAAGCCGATCATCGACGCGGGCCCGCACGCGCCCAGCACGCAGCACAGCACCACCAGCAGCCAGCCCGGCGCGTGCGCCCCCGGCCAGCTCAGCACCGTGCCCCACACCAGCGCCGTCGCCGCCACCGTGCCCAGCGCCAGCGGCAGCCGCGCCGCGTGGTGCCGGGCGACGAGGTGGCCGTAGACGAGGCCGACCGCCATGGTGGACAGCACCAGCACCGTCAGGAGCTGGCCGGCCTCCGCGCGGCTCGCGCCCTGGGCCTCGACGAGGAACGGCAGCCCCCACAGCAGCAGGAAGACCATCGCCGGGAACTGGGTGGTGAAGTGCACCCAGAAGCCCAGCCGGGTGCCCGGCTCGCGCCAGGCGCCGGTTATCTGCGCGCGGATGCCGCCGTCGTGGTGGTCCTCGGGGGGCGGCGAGACGTAGTCGCGGGGCTGGTCGCGCAGGAAGAGCAGGACCAGGACGAACATGACCGCGCCGGCCACCGCGCTGCCCGCGAAGGTCGGGGTCCAGCCGAACTCCTGGAGCATGCGGGCGAGTACGAGCGTCGAGACCAGGTTGCCCGCCATTCCGACGAGCCCCGCGAGCTGCGCTATCAGCGGCCCGCGGCGGGCGGGGAACCAGCGCGCGCCCAGCCGCAGGATGCTGATGAACGTCATCGCGTCGCCGCAGCCGAGGAGCGCGCGGGAGGCGAGGGCGGCGCCGTACGTGTCGGAGAGCGCGAAGCCGAACTGCCCCGCCGTGTACAGCACGATGCCCATCGCCAGCACCCGGCGGGTGCCGAGCCGGTCGACGAGCAGGCCGACGGGGATCTGCATCCCGGCGTAGACGACGAGCTGGAGTATGGAGAAGCCCGACAGGGCGGAGGCGCCGACGTCGAAGCGCTCGGCGGCGTCGATGCCGGCGACGCCCAGGCTCGTACGGTACGTGACGGCGACGAAGTAGACGGCGACGCCGAGGCTCCAGACGGCGGCGGCCTGAAGTCCGCCGGGCGGGTCGCCGGGCAGGCCGCGGGCACTGGCGGCGCCCCCCGCGCGCACGGCGGTCACCGCAGGTCCCCGCGCAACAGGTCCCGTACGGAGGCGACGTGGCCGTGCACCGCGGCGGCGGCCGTGTCGGCGCTGCCGCTGCGCAGCGCCTGGAGGATGTCGGCGTGCTCGGCGAGCGAGCGGTGCATGCGGTCGGGCTGGGCGTTCATGAGCGCGACGCCCATGCGGAGCTGGCGGTCGCGGAGTTGGTCGTAGAGACGGACGAGGATGGCGTTGCCCGCGTTGCGGACGATCTCGGCGTGGAAGCAGCGGTCGGTGACGGACGCGGCGGCGCGGTCGTCGGCCTCGACGTGCCGGCGCTGCTCCTCCAGCAGCTCTTCGAGCCGGGTGAGCAGCGCGGCGGGCGCGGGTACGGACCGGCGGGCGGCGTGCTCCTCGACGAGCATCCGGGTCTCGACGACGTCGGCGATCTCCTGCGCCGAGACGGGCAGGACGAACGCACCCTTCTTCGGGTACAGCTCCAGCAGTCCCTCGGCCTGCAGCCGCAGCAGCGCCTCGCGCACGGGTGTCCGGGAGACGCCGACGGCGTCGGCCAGCTCGCCCTCGGTGAGCATCGTGCCGCCCTCGTAACGCCGTTCCAGCACGCCTTGCTTGACGTGGGTGTAGACGCGGTCGGCGGCGGGCGCGGGCTTGGCGGGGGCGGCGGGGCTCGGGGGCATGCGCACAGCATAGATACCACACGTATGCGTACGCCGCCGCCGTCCGCGATACGGACGGGAGTTCACGGGTACGTACGCACGCGAACGCCCCCGGCGCCCGTCTGACGGGGCCGGGGGCGTGGGCGTACCGCGGGGTCAGCCCCAGGTGAGCAGCCGCTTCGGCCGTTCCAGGACCGCCGCGACGTCCGCGAGCACCTTCGAGCCCAGCTCCCCGTCGACCAGCCGGTGGTCGAAGGAGAGCGCGAGCGTCGTCACGTGCCGCGGCTTGACCTTGCCGTTGTGCACCCACGGCTGCAGCCTGATCGCGCCGAAGGCGAGGATCGCCGGTTCGCCGGGGTTGAGGATCGGCGTGCCGGTGTCGATGCCGAAGACGCCGACGTTGGTGATCGTCACCGAGCCGTTCTGCATCGCCTCCGGCGTCGTCCTGCCCTCGCGGGCGGTGCTCACCAGGCCGGCCAGCTCGGTGGCCAGCTCGGGGAGCGATCTGGCGTGCGCGTCCTTGATGTTCGGCACGATCAGACCGCGCGGGGTGGCGGCGGCGATGCCGAGGTTCACGTAGTGCCTGCGGACGATCTCCTGACGGTCCTCGTCCCAGGCGGAGTTGACCTCGGGGTTGCGCCGGATCGCCAGCAGCAGGGCCTTGGCGACGAGCAGCAGCGGGTTGATCCGCAGCCCGGCGAGATCGGGGTCCTCCTTCAGCTCCCGTACGAGCTTCATCGTGCGGGTGACGTCGACGGTGACGAACTCCGTGACGTGCGGCGCGGTGAAGGCGCTGGTGACCATCGCCTGCGCGGTGGCCTTGCGGACGCCCTTGATGGGGATGCGGGTCTCGCGGGCGGTGGAGGCCGGCTCGGCGGCGGGGGCCGGCTGTGCGGTGGGCCGGGCGGCCGGTGCGGGCTGCGCGGGCGCGGCAGGTGCCGGGGCCGCGGCGGCGTGGACGTCGTCGCGGGTGATGACGCCGCCGTCGCCGGTGGGCACGACGGCGGTCAGGTCGACGCCGAGGTCCCTGGCGAGCTTGCGCACGGGCGGCTTGGCGAGCACGCGACCACCAGCGGCGGGCGCGGCGGGTGCCGCGGCGGCGCGTGCTTCCGGCACGTCCGCGGTGCCGGCTGCGGCGGCGGGGCCGCCGGACGCAGCGGGGGCGCCGGTACCGGCGGGCGCCTGCGGCGCCTGCGGTGGCGCGGCCCGGCCGTTCAGCTCGGCCTGGATCGCCGCCGAGGCCGCTGCCGTCTCGGCGGCGGGCTGCGGCTTGCGCGGACGGCGCTTCGTCGAGCTCTGCGCCACGCCGTAGCCCACGAGCACCGGCTCGCGCTTGGCGCCCGCCCCGCCGCCGGGCGCGCCGGAGCCGCCGGCGCGCGGGTCATGCGAGGTCCCGGCCGCGCCCTCCGTTCCGGTCTCAGGCACCGCGGCCTCCCCGCCCGCGGGAGCGGTCCGGTCGGCCGGGGCCTCGGTCCCCCCGGGTCCGGGGCCGGCCCCGGGTTCCGTGTCGACGGCGATGATCGCCGTTCCGACGTCGACCGTGTCGCCCTCGGCGAAGCGGATCTCCTGCACCACCCCGTCGTACGGGATCGGCAGCTCGACCGCCGCCTTCGCCGTCTCCACCTCGCACACCACCATGCCGTCGTGCACGGTGTCGCCGGGCTGGACGTACCACTTGAGGATCTCCGCCTCCGTCAGGCCCTCGCCCACGTCGGGCAGCCTGAACTCGCGGAGGCGCGCGGTGTTGCTCATGGTCACGGACACGCTCCCTGTTCAGTACGCAAGCGCGCGGTCGACGGCATCGAGCACCCGGTCGAGGTTGGGGAGGTACTCCTCCTCCAGCCTCGCCGGCGGGTACGGCGCGTGGAACCCGCCGACGCGCAGCACCGGGGCCTCCAGATGGTAGAAGCACCGCTCCGTGATGCGCGCGGCGATCTCCCCGCCGGAGCCGTAGAACACCGGGGCCTCGTGCACGACGACCAGCCTGCCCGTCTTCTCCACCGAGCGCTGCACGGTGTCGAAGTCGATGGGCGACATCGACCGCAGGTCCACGACCTCCAGCGACGTGCCCTCCTCCGCCGCCGCCGCGGCGACCTCCAGACACGTCTTCACCATCGGCCCGTACGCGGCGAGCGTGAGGTCCGTGCCCTCCCGGGCGATCCGCGCCTCGTGCAGCGGGCCGGGGATCGCGGAGGTGTTGACCTCGCCCTTGTCCCAGTAGCGCCGCTTGGGCTCGAAGAAGATCACCGGGTCGTCGCTGTGGATGGCCTGCTGGAGCATCCAGTACGCGTCCGCGGGCGTCGAGGGCGAGATGCACTTCAGCCCCGCCACGTGCGCGAACAGCGCCTCGGGCGACTCGCTGTGGTGCTCGACCGCGCCGATGCCGCCGCCGTAGGGAATCCGGATGACGACCGGCAGCTTGACCGTGCCCAGCGCCCGCGCGTGCATCTTCGCGAGCTGCGTGACGATCTGGTCGTACGCGGGGAAGACGAACCCGTCGAACTGGATCTCCACCACCGGCCGGTAGCCCCGCAGCGCCAGCCCGATCGCGGTGCCGACGATGCCGGACTCGGCCAGCGGCGAGTCGATGACCCGGTCCTCGCCGAAGTCCTTCTGCAGCCCGTCGGTGACGCGGAAGACGCCGCCCAGCTTGCCGACGTCCTCGCCGATGACGAGCACCTTGGCGTCGTCCTCCATGGCCGTGCGCAGCGATGCGTTGATCGCCTTGGCCAGTGCCATCTTCTCGACCGCCATGCTCAGTGCCCCTTCCCGGCGGCGGCGCCCGCCTCGTCCGCGAAGGACGCCTGGTACGCCGCGTACTGCGTGCGCTCCTCGTCCACGACGGCGTGCCCGTCGGCGTAGATGTTCTCGAAGATGGCCATCGGGTCCGGGTCCGCCATGGTCCTGATGGCCTCGCGCACCCGCTTGGCCAGCGCGTCGCTCTCCTCGTCGAGCTCGGCGAAGAACGCCTCGTCGGCGAGGTGTTCCCGCTCCAGCAGGGTGCGCAGCCGCAGGATCGGGTCCTTGGCCTCCCAGGCGGCGCGCTCGTCGTCGCGGCGGTAGCGGGTGGGGTCGTCGGAGGTGGTGTGGGCGCCCATGCGGTACGTGTACGCCTCGACCAGCATCGGGCCCTGGCCGGAGCGGGCGTGCTCCAGCGCCTTGCGGGTGACGGCGAGCACGGCGAGCACGTCGTTGCCGTCGACGCGGACGCCGGGGAAGCCGTAGCCGGCGGCGCGGCGGTAGAGCGGGACGCGGCTCTGGCGCTCGGTGGGCTCGGAGATGGCCCACTGGTTGTTCTGGCAGAAGAAGACGACCGGCGCGTTGTAGACGGCGGCGAAGGTGAACGCCTCGGCGACGTCGCCCTGGCTGGAGGCACCGTCGCCGAAGTACGCCACGACGGCGGAGTCGGCGCCGTCCTTGGCGACGCCCATGGCGTAGCCGGTGGCGTGCAGCGTCTGGGAGCCGATGACGATCGTGTAGAGGTGGAAGTTGTTGCTGTTCGGGTCCCAGCCGCCGTTGTTCACGCCGCGGAACATGCCGAGCAGGAGCGTCGGGTCCACGCCGCGGCACCAGGCGACGCCGTGCTCGCGGTACGTGGGGAAGACGTAGTCGTCCTCGCGGGTCGCCCGGCCGGAGCCGACCTGGGCGGCCTCCTGGCCGAGCAGCGAGGGCCACAGACCCAGCTCGCCCTGGCGCTGGAGGGTGACGGCCTCGGCGTCGAAGCGGCGGGTGAGGACCATGTCGCGGTAGAGGCCGCGCAGCTCCTCGGGGCTCGGGTCGACGGCGTACTCGGGGTGCTCGACGCGCTCGCCCTCGGGGGTGAGGAGCTGGACCAGTTCGAGGGCGTCGGCGGAGCCGTCGCCGGGCGGCACGGCCCCGGCGGGTGCCGCGTTGGCGGACTTCGCCGGCTTGGCGGCGGCCTCGGCCGTCTTCCTCGCGGGCGCCGTCTTCTTCGCCGCGGTCTTCTTCGCCGCGGTCTTCTTGGCGGCGGCCTTCTTCGCGGGCGGCTTGGCGTTCGCGGTCGCCTTCTTGGCCGGCGTCTTCCTGGCCGCTGCCTTCTTCGCGGGCGCCGCGGGCGTCTCGGGCGCCGCCGTCGCGGCGGCGCTCCCGCCGTCGCTCCCGCTGGTGCGCTTGCTGCTGCGGCGCGGGTCGCGCGCGGCAGTGCTCTCGGTCACGGTCTCTCCTGACGTCTCTCCGGCCCCCGGGATCGCCGGTGGCCTTCGGTCCCCCGCGGCAGCGGAGGGCGGCTCACCCGATTCCCATACGTGCACGGGGTGGGTGCACCGATGGGGGTCGGGGGTGACAGGCGCCCGGCATCCTTCCCACTGGCAGGCACGTTACACAGTGGTCCGCTGCTTCGCGAAGCGGTCCTGACCTGCGGTTTTGCTTTGATTTCCTAGTAACGCAGGAGCCGGCTCGCCTCGTCGGCATCAGGTCCACTGGTCACAGCCTCGCAGGCTGCCGGAACACTGGCACGTTATCCCGGCGGCCCTGAGCGCGGGAAGACCCAGTATGTGAGACTGGGACAGTGGCCATAGATGCGAAAATCACCGTATTCCTACTCGATGACCACGAAGTGGTCCGTCGGGGGGTACACGAGATGCTTCAGGCCGAACCGGACATCGAGGTCGTCGGCGAGGCCGGCACCGCCGCCGACGCGCTCGTCCGCATCCCCGCGGTACGGCCCGACGTGGCCGTGCTGGACGTCCGGCTGCCCGACGGCAGCGGCGTCGAGGTCTGCCGGGAGATCCGCTCCCGGGACGAGAGCATCAAGTGCCTCATGCTCACCTCGTTCGCCGACGACGAGGCCCTCTTCGACGCGATCATGGCGGGCGCGTCCGGGTACGTGCTGAAGGCCATCCGCGGCAACGAGCTGCTGACCGCCGTACGCGACGTGGCCGCCGGCAAGTCGCTGCTCGACCCGGTGGCGACGGCGCGGGTGCTGGAGCGGCTGCGCGACGGCGGGCGCGGGCGGGAGGACGAGCGGCTGGCCGGGCTGACGGACCAGGAGCGCCGGATCCTCGACCTGATCGGCGAGGGGCTGACGAACCGGGCCATCGGCGAGCGGCTGCACCTGGCGGAGAAGACGATCAAGAACTACGTGTCCAGCCTGCTGTCGAAGCTGAACATGGAGCGCCGGTCGCAGGCGGCGGCGTACGTCGCCCGCCGGCAGGCGGAACGGGGCGGAAGCGGCGACCGGGACCGGGAGGGGTAGGCCCCCTCCCCTCAGCCCTCGGTGCCGGCGGCGCCGCCGTTCGCCTGGCCCTCGACGACCTCGCCCCCGATCTCGCCGCCCTCGACCTCGCCCGTCGTCTCCCCGGTGGTCTCGCCCGTGGTCTCACCGGTCGTCTCCCCGGTGGTCTCGCCCGTCGTGCTGCCGCCGCCGTCGGTCGTGCCGCCGCTGCCCTCGCTCGTGCTGCCGCCGACGTCGTCGGTCGGCTCGCTGGGCGAGCCGGTGGGGCTGCCGGTGCCGGTCGGGGAGTCCGTCGGCGAGGTGCTCGGCGGGGGCTCGGAGGTCTCCTCCCACGTCGGCTCGTCGTCGTGGTACGTCGGCTCTTCCTCCGTGGGCGAGGGCGAGTCCTCCTCCTTCTCCTCGTCCTTCGTCGGAGTCGGCTCCTGCTTCGTCGGCGACGGCGGCGCCTGCTTCTTGTCGTCGCCGTCACCGCCGCTCAGCGCGAAGGCCACGCCCAGCACTATGGCGATCACCGCCAGCGCCGCGATCGCCCACATCCTGCCGCGTCCCCGGCCCGCCCGGCGCGGGCCGGGCTCGAAGCCGCCGTCGTCGGGACCGCTGGTCCGCAGCAGCCGCTGCGGGGTGTCGCCGCCCGCGGAGGCGAGCGCCGCGGTGGCCGCGGTGGCGCCGACGGCCGGGGTGCCCATCGGCGGCGTACCGCCGACGGCGACGGCGCCGGTGTCCCACGTGCCGGTGTGCGGGCCGACGTCGCGCAGCATGCGCAGCGCGTACTGCAGGAGGCCCAGCATCTCGTCGGCGGTCTGGAAGCGGTCCTCGGGCTCCTTGGCCAGCGCGCGCATCACCAGGCCGTCCAGCTCCGGCGGCGCGTCCGCGCTGATCTGGGAGGGCGGCACGGCGTTGTCCTGCGCGTGCTGGTAGACCACGGCCAGCGGGGTCTCGCCGACGAACGGCGGGCGGCCGGTCAGCAGCTCGTACAGCAGGCAGCCGACCGCGTAGAGGTCGGAGCGGGTGTCGACGGCCCGGCCGAGCGCCTGCTCGGGCGACAGATACTGCGGCGTGCCCATGACCATGCCGGTCTGGGTCATGGTGGAGGCCGCGCCGTGCAGCGCGCGGGCGATGCCGAAGTCCATCACCTTCACCGCGCCGGTGGTGGTGATGATGACGTTCGCGGGCTTGATGTCGCGGTGGACGATGCTGTGCTGGTGGCTGTAGGCCAGCGCCTCCAGCACACCCGAGATGATCAGCAGCGCCTGGTCGGGCGGCGGGATCTCGGCGCCGGTCAGCAGCTCCTTGATCGTCCGGCCCTCGACCAGCTCCATGACGATGTACGGCACGGTGCTGCCGGCGACCTGGTCCTCACCCGAGTCGTACACCGCGACGACCGCGTGGTGGTTCAGGCCCGCGACCGACTGCGCCTCGCGCGTGAAGCGGGCCTTGGAGACCGGGTCCTCGGCCAGATCGCTGCGCAGCAGCTTGACCGCGACCTCGCGGCCGAGGCGCACGTCCTCCGCGGCGAAGACCTCGGCCATACCGCCGCGGCCGAGGCGGCGGGTCAGCCGGTAGCGCCCGTCTCCGACGAGCCCGCCGACCCCCCAGTTCTCCGGAGAGTCAGCCATACCGCCGCGGCCCGGCCCGTTCGCCGACGGCTCCTCGGGGGGCTCCGTCTGTGACATCAGTTCCTCGCGGTGGTTCGGTCTCGGCGTCGTCTCGTCGTGTTCCGTCGTCTGTTCCGGTTACGGGGCACGCTACCTCCTGCCCCTGACACACCGGATCCCGCTGAACGGAACATGCAACCGGGTCCGGGGGTCCGTACGCAAATCCCGGACAGGCCCGGTGGTGGGGAGGGGTGCGCGGGGCGAGGGGCGGGCGGGGCGGCGGTGCGCGGTGGGTAAAGGGGGTGCAAAGGGACGCCGCAAGGGGGCAGGTGGTCACGGAACGGGCAACCCGCTTGACCTCTCCTGAGCCTGAGGCAGACTTTCAGCATCAAGCAGGCACCCGGGGGAGATCCAGCATGACCGAGTACGGCGGCCAGGACGACTACACCGGCCGATCCGTCGGGGGCGGCCGCTACCGGCTCCTCGACCTGCTGGGCACGGGCGGCATGGCCTCCGTCCACCTCGCCCACGACACCGTGCTCGACCGCCAGGTCGCGGTGAAGACGCTCCACACCGAGCTGGGCCGCGAGGACTCCTTCCGCGAGCGCTTCCGCCGCGAGGCCCAGGCCGTCGCCCGGCTGTCGCACCAGAACGTCGTCTCCGTCTTCGACACCGGCGAGGACCGCTTCGGGGGCGACGGCGGCGGGCCCGTGCCGTACATCGTCATGGAGTACGTCGAGGGCCGCCCGCTGCGCTCGGTGCTCGACGAGGACGTGGCGCGGTTCGGCGCGATGCCGACGGAGAAGGCGCTGCGGATCGTCTCGGACGTGCTGGCCGCGCTCGACGCCAGCCACGAGATGGGGCTGGTGCACCGCGACATCAAGCCGGGGAACGTCATGATGACGCGCCGCGACCAGGTCAAGGTGATGGACTTCGGTATCGCCCGCGCCGTGCAATCCGGCGTCACGTCGATGACGCAGACGGGCATGGTCGTCGGCACCCCGCAGTACCTCTCCCCCGAGCAGGCCCTGGGCCGCGGCGTCGACGCCCGCTCCGACCTGTACTCGGTCGGCGTGATGCTCTTCGAGCTGCTCACCGGCCGGCTGCCGTTCGACGCGGACTCGCCGCTGGCCATCGCGTACGCGCACGTGCAGGAGCCGCCGCCGGCGCCGTCGTCGATCAACGTCACGGTGCCGCAGGTGGTCGACGCACTGGTGGCGCGGGCGCTGGCGAAGAACCCCGACGACAGGTTCGCCGGCGCCGAGGAGATGCGCGAGGAGGTGCGCCGGGCCGGCGGTATGACGCCGCCGGGCGCAATGCCGTCCGTCATCGCCGGTGGGCACGCGCGCGACTCGGGCGCGGGCGTCGGCTCGGCGGTGTTCCCGCCGGTCAACCCGTACCAGTCGCCGCCCCCGGGCGCCCCCACCCCGTACCAGCCGATGCAGCAGCAGGGCTTCGGCCCGCCCCAGCAGCAGCAGTCGCAGCAGCACGGGGGGTACCAGACGCCCCAGCCGTACTCGCTCAGCCCGCAGGCCGGGCACGGCGGGGGCGGTGCGGGCGGCGCCAGGGGGAACAGGAACGTCGCGGTCATCGGACTGACCGTCGTCATCGCCATCGCGGTGATCGCGGCCACCGCCATCGTCCTCGTGCTCAACGGCGGCGACGACGGCGAACCGGAGGCCAAGCCGACCGGCGGCCAGACCCAGCAGGACCCGGACTCCGACCCGACCGCCGACCCCGGGACCGACGACGGGGACGACAGCGGCGGCGAGGGCACCGACGGCGGCAAGGGCGAGGGCGGCATGATCCCGCCGGACCGGTCCCGCACGATCGAGAAGACCCGCTGCACGGAGCCGATGACCGACCCCCAGAACGAGAAGCTGGTCCGGGTGCCGGACTTCACCTTCAAGGACTACCAGTCGGTGCGCGAGTGCCTGCGCGCGGCGCAGTGGTCGTACGAGGTGGACGAGGAGCCCGACGAGCTGTGGGGCAAGGACACCGTGCTGGAGCAGAACTTCGACGAGTACGACGACTACTTCGACCCGTCGAAGGACAAACTGGAGCTGGTCATCGCGACGGGGTACGCGCAGTAGGGGTCCCCGCCCCCCGCAGGACCGCGGGCCGGTTCGTACCGTAGGACGAACCGGCCCGGTGCCGTGGGGATCCCGGAGGTATCCGCGTCAGAGGTACGGGCCGCCGGTGCGGCCGTGCTCCGGGCCCATCTCGCCCGGCTCCTCGCCGCCGAGGCTGCCGGCGGGCAGCGCCCGGCGCATCTGCTCAAGCTGCGCCCGCGCGGCCATCTGCTGCGCGAACAGCGTCGTCTGGATGCCGTGGAAGAGCCCTTCGAGCCAGCCGACCAACTGCGCCTGCGCGATACGCAGCTCCGCCTCCGTGGGCACGGTCTCGTCGGTGAACGGCAGCGTCAGCCGCTCCAGCTCGTCGATCAGGTCGGGCGCGAGGCCGTCCTCCAGCTCCTTCACGGAACTGGAGTGGATCTCCTTCAGCCGGGCCCGGCTCGCCTCGTCCAGGGGCGCGGCCCGCACCTCCTCCAGCAACTGCTTGATCATGCTGCCGATGCGCATGACCTTCGCCGGCTGCTCGACCTTGTCGGTCAGCGGGATCTCGCGGCCCTCCTCGTCCGCGCCGCCGTCGCCCGGCGCGACGGTCCCGCGTGCCATGCCGTCGGGTCCGACCACCACCACCTGGGGGGTCTCGGGGGGGCGCTCGTTGCTCGGAGTATTCATAGGCCCATTGTCGCGCACCCACCCGGGGCAGGGGCTATCGGGATCTTGGGCGGCGCGGGTCGCCGGGGTCCGGTCGGGTGTGGTCGCTGGTCGGAGGGCCGGGCGCGATGCCGTCCCGGCTCTCCGGCGGACGGCGGAGGTCCAGCATGTGGAAGACCTTGTCGTAGCGGCGGTCCCCGACGGCCACGAAACCGGGGAGCCTGCCGTACTCCGTGAAGCCCAGCGAGCCGTAGAGGCGCAGGGCGGCGTCGTTGTCGCCGCGGGCGTCGAGGGTCAGGACCTCGATGCCGGCGGACCGCGCGTCAGCGACCAGCGCGGCGGCCAGCGCCCGGCCCACCCCGCGGCCGTGCGCATCTGCGGCCACCGCGAGCTTCTCCAGGTCGGCGTGGGGGCGGTGGGTGGGGCGGGCGTAGCGGAGCCAGTAGCCGAGGCCGAGCAGCCGGTCGCCGAGATACGCGGCACGCAGCGCCGCGTCGCCGGCGCGGGCGGCGGCGGATACGTCGTCGAGGAGCGCGGCCACCTCGGCGGCGGACGGCGGCTCGACCCAGCCGAGCGCGGCGCCGTCGCGGACGAGGGCGTCGAGGACGCGGTGGGCGGCGGCGGGGATGGCGGCGGCCAGGTGGGGGGCGGCGGCGAGGGCGGGGGCGGTGAGGAGGGTGGCTTCGTGCGGGAGGGGACGTGAGG